>JAQXGQ010000044.1 GCA_029006795.1 Clostridiales bacterium
TTACATGAAACCATTTGTATCATTTGAACATGTCGGAAAAGTTTATAAGACCGGAGAGGTGGAAATTCCAGCGTTAAAGGATGTTAATTTTGAGATTGAAAAAGGAGAGTTCTGTGTGATTGTGGGTGCTTCCGGTGCCGGAAAGACCACCATTTTGAATATTTTAGGAGGGATGGACAATCTCACTACAGGGCAGGTCTTTTTAGATAATCAGGAAATATCAGCATATGATAAAAAACAGTTGACCTCCTATCGCCGCTATGATATCGGTTTTGTATTCCAATTTTACAATTTGGTGCAGAATCTGACTGCTGTGGAAAATGTAGAGTTAGCGGCTCAGATTTGCAAAGACCCCCTAGATGCAGTGACAGTGTTAGAGGAAGTGGGACTAAAAGAGCGTCTTTCCAATTTTCCGGCACAGTTATCCGGCGGGGAACAGCAAAGGGTGGCAATCGCCAGGGCGTTAGCGAAAAATCCAAAGCTGCTCTTGTGTGATGAGCCAACCGGAGCCTTAGATTACAATACCGGCAAGGCGGTGTTAAAACTTCTTCAGGATACCTGCCGCCAAAAGGGAAAGACTGTGGTGGTGATCACTCATAACCAGGCGATTACAGCTATGGCAGACAGAATAATTACCGTAAAAAACGGAACGGTTGTTAAAATGGAAAAAAATGAACACATTGTAGATATTGCAGATATTGAGTGGTAAGCATAAGAGGAACAACATGAAATCAACCATATGGAAATCAACATTTCGGGAAATTAAACAGAGTTTAGGCCGTTTCGTGGCAATTCTTGCCATTGTAGCATTAGGCGTAGGATTTTTTGCAGGATTGAAAATTACCCAGACAGCTATGATAAAGACTACCACCAATTATTTTTTGGAAACGGACTTTTACGATTACCGTCTGCTTTCCACCGTAGGCTTTTCGAAGGATGATGTGGAAGTTTTTGAGAAGCAGGAGGATGTAGAGGCAGCAGAGGGTTTTGTTTCTTTTGATATTTTGTGCAGCGGCAGTAACGGAAACGAAAGGGTTCTCAAGGCTTGCAGCATACCGGAGCAGGTAAACCGTATTGTGGTAGTGGAAGGGCGGTTGCCGGAAAAGGACAATGAATGTGTCGTAGATGCAAATTTATATGGAGATTCCATCATTGGAAAAAAGATAAAATTATCAGAGGAAAATGAGGAAGGAGATTTAGAACATTTTACCTATCGGGAATACGAAGTGACGGGACTGGTGCAGTCACCTCTTTATATTCAGTTTGAGCGTGGAACAACCTCCATCGGAAACGGAAAGATTTCAGGATTTGTGTATCTTTTGCCGGAGGGCTTTACGGTGGATTATTACACGGAGATATATGTAAAATTTATGGAAGATTTCCCTATGTATAGTGACGACTATGAGGACTACATAGAGGTGAAAACAGATAGTTGGGAGAACCTGACGCAGGAGGTGGCAGAAGACCGTTATGATACAGTAATAGCCGATGCGAAAAAAGAATTAGCTGACGGGAAAGCAGAGCTGGCGGAGAAAAAAGGCGAAGCGCAAGAGAAATTAGCCGATGCCAAAGAAAAGTTAGAGGAAGCGGCAGCAGAAATAACGGACGGGGAAAAACAGCTGAATGAAGCGAGGAAAAAATTAGAAAAGGCTCCGAAAGAGATTGAGGAAAAAGAGGCGGAGTTAGAACAGGCAGAAGCAACGCTTGCAGAAAAGGAAACGCAGTTAGACCAGGCAGAAATTGCGCTTGGTATCGGGTACTCTATGGGTATGGGACAACTGTCAGAGGCGTTAAATAATACCGGGGATATATTAGGGGGCGGCACGGCGTCCGCAGGCGGGGATTCTGCAGGAAGCAGTATGTTTTCCGGAGATTCTATGGAAGATGCCATGAGTCAGGTGGCCGATGCCAAGCAGCAGATTGCAGACGGAAGAACTCAAATAGAAGAGGCAAAAAAACAGTTAGCGGCAGGTAAGACGGCGATTGCCAATGCGAAGAAGCAGTTAGAAGAAGGAGAGAAGGAGCTAAAGGAAAAAGAAAAGGAATTTGAAGAGGGAAAAGCAGAGTACGAAGAGGGTAGGGAGGAATATGAGGAAGCCAATGAGAAATTTGAGAAGGAAGTAGCAGAGGCAGAGAAGAAAATTGCAGACGGTGAAAAGGCATTAGCAGAGTTAGAGGAGCCGGAAAGCTATGTGTTAGGAAGAAACACCAATGTGGGATATGTCTGCTTTGAAAGTGATTCCGGCATTGTGGACGGGATTGCAAACGTCTTTCCGGTATTCTTTTTTCTTGTGGCGGCATTAGTCTGTATGACTACCATGAACCGGATGGTGGAGGAACAGCGGACACAGATTGGCGTCTTAAAGGCGTTAGGCTACAGCCAGTGGAGCATAATGGGAAAATATATTTTCTATTCCGGAACAGCTGCGATATTAGGCTGTGTTTTGGGATTTTTTGGAGGAACCATTGTATTCCCAAAGGTAATCTGGTATGCCTATGGAATGATGTACCGGGTGGACGATTTGGTCTATGTATTTGACTGGCGTTTAGCCGCAATTTCTCTGGTGGGATCCCTGCTTTGTTCTGTGGGAACCACGTATGTTTCCTGTCGGTATGAACTTGCGGAAATGGCTGCAGAACTGATGCGCCCGAAGGCACCGAAGGTGGGAAAACGTGTCTTTTTAGAATATCTGCCGTTTATATGGAAAAGACTGAAATTTTTACAGAAGGTCTCCCTTAGAAATATTTTCCGATATAAAAAGCGATTTTTTATGATGATTGTAGGCATCAGCGGCTGTAGCGCCTTGTTAGTGACAGGCTTTGGTGTCCGTGATTCTGTGACAAATGTGGCGACTCAGCAGTATACAAAGATTCACACCTATGATATCAGCATGACCTGCCAGAAACCGGTAAATGGGGGAATGGAGCAGGAATTAGAAAAAATGATGCCGGAAGAAATTACCGGATATGGCTTCGCTATGGAAAAAACAGTAGATTTAGAGGCAGACGGAAAGATAAAATCCGTTTATCTTGTGGCGGCGGAATCCGGGGAAGCTATGGAGCCGTTTTTAGATTTACATACCACGAAAAAAGAGACCATTCTTTATCCTGATAAGGGGGAGGCGGTTATTTCCCATAAAATTGCAGAAGAATATGATGTGGAAGTGGGAGATACGATACTTCTGCGGGAGGAAGACAGAAAAGAAATAAAGGTAAAGGTGTCGGGCATCTTCGAGAACTTTGTGTACAACTATGTTTATGTGACAGCGGAAACCTATGAGGAGCAGACAGGAACGGCACCGGAATATAAGACGGTCTATCTTAATGTGGCAGAGGGACAGGACGGACATCTGTTAGGTACATCTCTTATGAATATGAAGAATGTGGCAGCAGTCAATGTCAATCAGGACTTTTTAGAGCGTTTTTCAAGCATGATGGAAAGCATGAACCTGATTGTTCTTGTGATTATCCTCTGTGCGGCAGGGCTAGCATTTATTGTATTGTATAACCTGACGAATATTAACATTACGGAACGGGTGCGTGAAATTGCCACCATCAAGGTACTGGGATTTTATGAAAATGAGACATCATCCTATGTGTTCCGGGAGAATTTGATGTTGACATTTCTTGGAGCATTAGTAGGTCTGGTATTGGGAAAATTTCTCCATATTTTTGTCATGGGGCAGATAAAAATAGATATGGTTGCCTTTGATGTGCAAGTGTTGCCGGAAAGCTATCTGTACAGTGTATGTTTAACGATGGTATTCGCATTTCTGGTAAACAGGATGATGAAGAAAAAAATTGAGCATATCAGTATGACAGAGTCTTTAAAGAGTGTGGATTAGAAAGGAAATTGCGCAGAAATAGAAAAAATGCTATAGTGATAGCAGCAGAGAAACAGGAGGGAATGGCCTATGGCAAAAATTATTACGATTGGCAGGGAATTTGGCAGTGGCGGACGTGAGATAGGAAAGCGTTTATCAGATAAGCTGGGCATTGCCTATTATGATAATGAAATCATTACAGAGATTGCAAAGAGAACAAAACTGGCAGAGGGCTATGTGGAGCATGTAATGGAAAACAGCCCTTCGAATCTGATACCGATTACGATTGGCAGAACTTTTTATATGGGTGTTGATCCGGTGATGGAGCAGAACAATGCTATTTACAGAGAACAGAGTCTTTTAGTGAAGGAGTTAGCAGACAAATCGGATTGTGTGATTGTAGGACGAAGCGCAGATTATATTCTTCGGGAAAAACATCCCCTCCGTCTGTTTATCTATGCAGACCTTGAGAGCCGTATGGCACGCTGCAGAAAACGTGCACCGGAGCAGGAGCATTTTACCGATAAAGAATTGAAACGCCATATTTTAGATGTGGATAAGAAAAGAGGAAAATATTATCAGTTTTTTACCGGACAGAACTGGGGTGAGCGGCTGAACTACGATTTGTGCATCAATACCTCTAATGCAGATATTGAAGAAGTGGTGGATGCCATTGCAAAGTTAGCGAAATAAGATACAAAAAATCAGGATAAAAGGAGAGAAGACCAATGATGAACCCATCCGCAATTATGAAAATGATGAATGCTAAAAATAAGTTTACAGAGAATCATCCGAAGTTCGTGGCATTTTTAAATGCTGTATTTTCCAATGGTATTACCGAGGGAACGGTTATTGAGATAACAGTCACCAAACCCGGACAGGAACCGATTACCACTAATATGAAGGTGAAGCAGTCCGATTTAGATTTGATGCAGGAATTACAGGAGTTAGCAAAATAGCGTTTGTAAAATAAAAGAAGAAAGGTAAAAATTATGCTTGGAAAGAAAATTTCATATCAGGTAAATGGAAATGAAATTCAAATACAATTTGAAAAAGGGGAGGCATCCCTGCGTGTTTTGACGGCTGAGATTATGAATGTCTTTTTGCCGAAGGAAACGAAGGACCACCGTTCAAAGGCAATTGAAGGGGAAAAAGCACAGTCAGTGTCTTTTACCGTAAAAGAAGAGGGGGAGGCACTCTGTATTACTACGGAAAAACTTATCGCAAAAGTGTATGATGATTTCTTTGTGGATTTTTACAAGCCGGATGGGACTTTGCTTTGTGCCGACGATAGAACGGGACGTGTGTTTACCGAGCAGATTAGTGAGCGCTTTATTGAGTTTTTAAAGGCAGAAGGACATGAGGTGCCGGATGCAAGCGATTTTCACTATCCTGTGGAAGTGGTAAAGAAAATGGACGGTGACGAGAAATTTTACGGCCTTGGAGATAAAACGGGATTTTTAAATAAACGGGACTATGAATATGAGAACTGGAATTCCGATATTCCACAGGCACATACGGAAGGCTACCGGGCATTGTACAAATCCATTCCATTTTTAATTACCTTGAAAAAAACAGGGGTTTACGGTCTGTTTTTTGACAATACTTATAGGTCTTACATTAATTTGGGAAAGGAAAATGAAGGCTATTTTTATTATGGAGCAGATGCCGGAAACTTAGACTATTATATGATAGCCGGAGAAAAGATGACGGATGTTGTCTCCGGGTACACCTATCTGACAGGAAGAACACCGTTGCCTCAGCTTTGGACATTAGGATATCACCAGTCGAGATGGGGATATGAATCGGCTGAACAAATTCGGGGTATTGCAGAAAAATACAGGGAACTTCAAATCCCTTGTGATACCATTCATTTTGATATTGATTATATGGATGGCTACCGGGTATTTACATGGAATGAAAAAGACTTTGGCAAGCCGGGAGAAATTATTGCGGAGATTGCAGAAAAAGGATTTAAAACGGTCTGCATTATTGATCCGGGTGTAAAATTAGACGAGGGCTATGAGAAATACGATGAGGGTATTGCCAATGACTATTTTGCAAAGACACCGGAAGGTGAGGTTTATGTCAATGCGGTGTGGCCGGGAGATGCTGTTTACCCGGATTTTGGAAAACCTGCTGTGAGAAACTGGTGGGGAGAAAATCAGAAATACCTGACGGATTTAGGAGTGCGAGGCACCTGGAATGATATGAATGAACCGGCAAGTTTCCGGGGAGAACTGCCGAAAGATGTCATGTTTACGGACGAGGACAGACCTCTGCCACATGCGGGAATGCACAATATTTACGGACATCTGATGTCAAAGGCGACTTACGAAGGGTTAAAGAAAGCCGACGGAAAACGTCCTTTTGTTATCACCAGAGCCTGCTATGCGGGAACGCAGAAGTATTCTACGGTATGGACAGGGGATAATCAGAGCCTCTGGTCACATTTACAGATGGCAGTGCCGCAGCTTTGTAATCTCGGTATGAGTGGATTTGCCTTTGCCGGAACGGATGTGGGAGGTTTTGGAGCTGACTGTACGCCGGAATTATTATGCCGCTGGGTGCAGGTGGGAGCATTTTCTCCACTGTTTCGAAATCATTCTTCAAAGGGAAGCACCTATCAGGAACCGTGGCAGTTTGATGAAAAGACGATTGCCATTAACCGGAAATTTATCAGTTTAAGATATCAGCTTCTTCCTTATTTTTATGATTTGTTCTATCAGTGTGAAAAGACAGGTCTTCCGGTGATAAGACCTCTGGTACTTCATTATGAAAACGACCCGGAGACATGGAACTTAAACGGAGAATTTTTAGTGGGAGAAAATCTTTTGGTAGCGCCGGTAGTAGAGCAGGGAATGACGAAAAAATTAGTGTATCTGCCGGAGGGCACCTGGTATGATTTTGAGACGAAAAAACCATATGCAGGAAAGCAGTATTATATGGTGGAAGCACCGATTGACACCTGCCCAATGTTTGTCAAGGAAGGAAGCATTATTCCGACCTACGAGCCAATGCAGTATGTTGGAGAAAAGCCGCTAGATGTGTTGAAATTAATGGTATTTCCAGGAACAGGACGCTATGAACATTATCAGGATAACGGTACGGATTTTGCTTATCAGAATGGGGAGTACAATCTGTATGAGTTTATCCATGAAGAAGGCTGTGATGCGGAAGAAATTGAGATAAAGATGCTTCACGAAGGTTATACCCGTTACAAAAAAATTCAGGTGTTGTAGTGCCTTAGAACTTTTACACGTACCGGAACAACAGGGAAAAATTGTCATATGATATAGGGAAGTTACCTATAAGGAGTATAGTGTGGACTATAATCAGGAACAATTTTTCCGGATGCAGCAGGAAGTGCCGAAAATGCCTTTTTATATGAGCTATCCCATGCAGAATTTATATCTGACGGAAATGGAATATGAAAAAGATTTAGAGCGCATGAAAGAACTGTACCCGAAAGAAGTGAAACAAATCTTGGAAGTCGTGGAAGATGAGTGTGATAAGATGGAATATGAGGGAAGCCTTATGTTTGACGAATATCCGGATCGTCTCATGCTTGAACAGGTGGTAGACAAAATTTACCGGAAGGTGATCGGAGAAGACCCTGATATGGAGGCAGAACAGTACTGGGGTGGAAATGTTCCACCGTCATCGGGCAGAGACAGAGATCGCGACAGAGACAGGAATCGTGACAGGGACAGAGACCGCGACCGTGATAGAGACCGTGACAGGGACAGAAGAGGAATGCGCCCCTTAATTGGTGTTCTTTTAAATAATGAAATGTATCGCAGAAGATGCAGACACAGAAGATGCAGACGCTGGTGGTAATTTTATTAAGAAAAAAGAAAGATTCATATTTAATTATTGCGGATTTACGAAAAAATGAATACAATATAGCTATCGCATTTTTGCGGTAGCTATTTTGTTTATAGGAAAGATTGTGTTCTTACAGGAGGGACAGCCGTGCAGAAAAGTGCAGTAAAAGCAGCGGTTTTAAGTATTATATTTGTTGTGTCAGTGATGATATTTGGAATGTTGACAAACCATGTAAATGAAGATCTTACTACAGAGATGCCGGAAGCAACATTGCCGGTTATTTCTTTGTTTTCCGGTGAGACGGAGATAAATGAACTTTATGGATATAAAAAAGAGATGAATGCGGCATATATGAGGGATACCATCACGCCGGTGGATGACAGCCGCAGACTGCCAATTCAGATACGAACTTATCAGAAAAAGATTGACGGTATTTCCTACGAAATCAGAAGCCTTAACGGAGAGCGGCTCATAGCCAATGCGGACGTTACCGACTATGAGGAAAAGGCGGGGAGCATCAAAGCAGAGTTAGAAATACAAAATTTACTGCAGGAGGGAGAAGAGTATCTTCTGCTGATAAAGTTAGCATGTGGTGATGAGAATATTTCATATTATACCAGAATTATGGAACCGATAGGTTGTCATGTGGAGGAGTGCTTAGCATTTGTAAAGGAAATCAATGAAAAAACCTTCAATGAGGAAACCTCCGGTACATTGGCAACTTATATGGAAAAACCTACGGGAGATAATACTACCCTTCAGTTTGTATCATTAAATTCTTCCTTAAAGCAGATGGCATGGGCAAATTTTAAAGGAGAACCCATTACCACGCCGGTGCCTTCTGTTAAAGAAATTACGGATACGTACAATGTCATTGTACTGGAATATGTGGTGGCGAGTATCGGAGAAAACGGTGAGAGTGAATACTTTAATGTGGAGGAATATTATCGTGTCCGTTACACTTCAAACCGCATTTATCTGTTGAATTTTGAGCGTACCATGAATGAGATTTTCCGCGGAGAAAATGCAGAGTTTTATGAGAATTATATTCAGCTGGGGATTCGCTCAAAGGATGTGGAATATCAGGCAAATGAGGCAGGAAACATCGTGACGTTTGTACAGGAGGGAGAACTCTGGTGCTATAATGAAACGGAAAATAATCTGGCAAAAGTATTCAGCTTCCGTGGATATGAAGGAATTGATTCTAGGGAAAACAATGGGGAGCATGAAATAAAAGTAGTCAGCATTGATGAGGTTGGAAGTGTGGACTACATTGTATATGGCTATATGAACCGTGGTAATCACGAAGGAGAAGTGGGAATTTCTGTTTATCATTATGATAGTCTTGCGAATACTAACGAAGAACTGGTATTTCTTCCTTCTGATAAATCTTATGAAATAATGAAATCGGAATTAGGACAGTTAATGTATGTTAATGAAGGCGGTGTACTTTACATTATGGTGGACGGAAGCGTCTATGGTATTGACTTAAATACCTTAGAAATCCGCGAACTGGTAAAGGGATTACAGGATGGAAAGTATGCTATGTCGGAATCGAATGGTCTGTTTGCATGGGTAGATGAGGATACCGGAAGCGATACGATACATGTGATGAATTTTACAAATGAGAAGATAACGGATATTACGGAGAGTGGAGAAAAATATGTAAAACCATTAGGTTTTATGCAGGAAGATTTTGTGTATGGTGTCGCTAATGTTTCCGATGTTTTTGAAGATGCAGCAGGTAATGTTACAGTACCGATGTATCAGATTAAGATTGTGGATGTCTCGGGCAAAGAGCAGGAGATACTGAAGGTATATGAGAAAGAGGGATATTTTGTTTCAAGTATTGAGATAGAAGATTATACGATGTATCTAAACCGTATCCGGTACAATGGAACTGCTTATGTGGAAGCAGACAGGGATATGATTATGAACCGGGAAGGAGACAGCCTTAAAGTGGTGGATGTACACACCAGCAGCTCCGAGATAAAACAGACACAGGTGCAGTTGTCTTTAGCAAATCAGGTCAGTGAAAAACAACCGAGACTGCTGACTCCGAAAGAGACGATTTTAGAAGATGACAGAACCGTGGCATTAAATAATAACAATGACACTGAGAGATATTATGTCTATGTTAAGGGAGATGTGATTGCTACCAGTGAATCCGTAACGGAGGCAATTAAGGTGGCAAATGAAAAAATGGGTGTGGTTATCAGTGACAGTCAGCAATATGTCTGGAAACGTTCCAGAAAGGCACAGCAGGGAGTATTGCCGGATATTGTGGTCGGAGTGGAGGACGCGAACGCCGGAAGTATCGCCCAGTGTATTAATGCGATGTTAGAGAAAGAAGGGATTAATATCAGCGTTAGTGCGTTAATTGCAGGAGGGGAGACACCAAAAAACATTCTGAAAAATACTATGAAGGATGCAAGGATACTTGATTTGACAGGCTGCAGTATTGAGGAGGTTCTTTATTACGTCAGCTGCGGAAATCCGGTATTTGCTATGACAGGAAGCAGCGATGCGGTGCTGTTAGTCGGATATGATGCCAATAATGTAATTGTTTTTAATCCGGTAGAAAATACTACAGGCAGACAAAGTATTTCGGATGCAGGAGAAGTATTTGCAGATGCAGGAAATGTTTTTTTCACTTACTTAGAGAAATAATATTCTTAGAAATATATTGAAAAAACGCATAAAAAAAAAAAGAAGTTTCGAAATTCTTCGGTGAACTTTAACAATTTTATCTTAGGCATATTGCAAATTATCTTATTATAGGTTATATTTTGAGAAGTACTTGAAAAGAGGAGTATGATATGAGCAGAAAAGAAGTAGTAATTTCAAATGTTTCTGAAGAACACAATAATCCGATTGCTGAGTTGGTTCAAGTGGCATGTCGTTATGACAGTGAAATTATACTTGAAAGTAATAACAGACGAATTAATGCGAAGAGCATCATGGGAATTATGGCATTCAATCCCTCAAAAGGAATGACAGTAAATATTGTGGCAGAGGGTGAAGACGAAGAAGAGGCATTAAATGCAATGGAGAAGTTTTTAGTGTGTGAGTAATTTTTTATCTTAGAGGGAGGAAATTTTATTATGGATTTCAACAAGAAGATGGCAAAAGCAAACGAAACAAAAGCAGCTGTGAAAGCAAATGAAATTAAAAGTACAGCAAAAGAGACCGTTACTACGGCAAAAAATGTTGTAAAAGAGACAGCAGCAGAAACGAAAGCAACTGTAAGTGCGAAAGTGGAAGAGACCAAAGCAGCAGTAGGTGCTAAAGTAGAAGAGAAAAAGGCAGTAGTTGCGAAGGAAGTAACAGAGAATAAAGAGGCTGTAAAAGCAGCAAAACCGGAAAAAGAGAAGAAACTGGCAAAAGCAGCCAAAGAAGTAAAGGAAGAGTTAAAACCGGAAGTATTTGTACAGTATCAGGGAAGAGAAGCTGTAATCGCAGATGTTGTTGAAAAAGCAAAAGGTGAATTTGTGGCAGCAGGTCACAGAGTATCCTCTATCAAATCTCTTCAGGTATACTTAAAACCAGAAGATTATTCTGCATATTATGTAATTAACCAGAAATTTGCTGGAAGAGTAGATTTATTCTAAATATACATAAAAAGGAGCTGTGACACTAGATATTAGTGCACAGCTTCTTTTTTTATACACAGAGGCGCGTAAGGAAATTAGCCGCAAGCGGCACCGCGCCTCGCGCGGCGGGTAGGGGACTAGGACGCTCCCCACTCGATTATTTATTCTGCTCTGCTTTGTATTTGGATACCAGACGCTCGATTCTGTCATAAGGATTTAACAAATCACTGATAGAAGAATCGTGGTTTAAGGTGTCAATGATATAAGCGATATATTTACTCATATCACAGTTGATATAGTATGGTTTCGCAAGTAATTCCGGTGTCTGGTAGGTAAGGTTTGTGGTAACAACTTTATAAATTGTACCGTTAGCAACCGCCTCGTCAAATTTTTCCAGACCGTTGGTGAACAGACCGAAAGTCGCTACGACAAAAATACGGTTTGCTTTCCGTTTCTTTAATTCAGTAGCAACATCAATCATACTTTCGCCGGAAGAAATCATATCATCAATGATAATCACATCCTTACCCTCTACAGAAGAACCTAAAAACTCGTGGGCGACAATCGGGTTACGTCCATCTACTATTTTGCTGAAATCACGTCTCTTATAGAACATACCCATATCCAGACCTAATACATTTGCCAAATAGATAGCACGGTTTGTACCGCCCTCATCCGGGCTGATAATCATCATGTGGTCAGAGTCAATCTGAAGATCAGGAACATTCTTTAAAATACCTTTGATAAACTGGTAAGCAGGCTGTACGGTTTCAAAACCTTTTAGAGGGATGGCATTCTGTACACGAGGGTCGTGTGCATCAAAGGTAATAATATTATCAACACCCATAGTGGTAAGCTCCTGTAATGCTAAAGCACAGTCTAAAGACTCACGGGAAGTACGTTTGTGCTGACGGCTTTCGTATAAGAAAGGAATGATAACAGTGATACGTCTTGCTTTACCGCCTACAGCAGCAATAATACGTTTTAAGTCAGCATAGTGGTCATCCGGAGACATGTGGTTCTCGTGACCGCAGACAGTATAGGTGAGGCTGTAGTTCGTGACATCTACCATTAAATATAAGTCATATCCACGAACCGATTCTAAAATCACAGCTTTTGCTTCACCTGTTCCGAAACGCGGAGTTGAGGTGGAAACAATATAAGAGTCACGGCGATAACCTTTAAAGGCAGGGTCGTTTTCGTGCTGGTGCTGTCTCTTTTCACGCCAACTGGCTAAATACTTGTCCACTTTAATACCTAATTCTTTGCAACTTTCAAGTGGGATAAGTCCGAGAGCTCCATCAGGAATGGTTTCTAGGTTTCTTTCATCGTTTGGCATTGAATGATTCCTCCATAAAAAATTGTTTACATGTATTTCAATAGATTGCTCTAATTGAATGCAGATTAAATGTTTTTTAGCGGTTACGCTTTAAGATGCGGATATCCGCCCCAAACAGCTTGATTATGGTATAATTGCTTGAAATACGGGAAAGAACACGTTCAGAATAAATGTCTGCAACCTGATTCATCCCCAGGTTTGTGGAAATAATCGTGGATTTCTTTCTCAAAATCCGTTCATTTAAACATAAAAACAACTGTGACGAGGTAAAAGAGCTGCTAAGCTCTGTTCCTAAATCATCGATAATGAGCAAATCGCTTGTAAAAATATTCTGGTGAGTGGCAATGGCATCTTCATCCTTGTCAAACACACCCTTACTTAATATATCAAATAATTGAAAAGCTGTAAAATAAATAACGGAATGTCCACTGTCAAGTAGCTCTTTGGCTACACAATTTGACAAAAAAGTCTTTCCAATGCCGGTGTCTCCATAAAAATAAAGGTTGGAGAAAGAAGCCGTGTCATCAAAATGATTGATGAAATCATGGCATTTTGCCACAGCATCCTTTACAGTGGCAAGGGAACTCATGCCGGTAGCCGGATTGATATCCTCATCAGAATAATAATCATAGGAAAAAGTCGAAAAATTCTCCCGGATTAAAGTATTCTTCAGATTAGACTGAGTGTAAACGAGGTCGATGGCAGCTTGTTTAAAACAGTGGCAGCGTTTTCCGTTGATAAAACCAGTGTCTTTACAGTCCTTGCAGGTATATGCCGGTTCGAAATAATCATCGGGAAATTCATAGCGGGCTAATAAATCGCTGCGTTCTTTTCGGTAAGTGGCAATCTGCTCTTTTAAAGCGGACAGGGCAGTTTCATCTCCGTCTAGCATTTTTCTTGCCTGAGAGACGGAGGCAGAGGCAATGGCATCATCAATTTCTTTCAGACGCGGCACCTTTAAGTAGGCATGGCGAATGCGCTGCTCTAATTCATGTCGGTTTTTCAGTTGTCTCGCATCATAAGTGCGGATAAGTTCGTCGTACTGCGAATTATTTAGTGACATAAAAACCTCCGGAAATTACTGCACATTTGTGGTGAGCAGCATCTTTTCTAGCTGGTCATAATCGTAGGAGCGCTGTTTAAAATTGTTAAACTTGTTTTTGGAAGTGTTCCCAGAAGAAACAAAAGTATTCTCTGAAGCCTTTTTGCTTTGATGCTCCTGCTCAAGTCTGTTGATATCGGAAATATTATGTACCTGCTGCTTTTTCCAGTTTTTTAAAATGGAGTCTGCATAAGGAAAACTGGGTTGGTGGACAGACTGAATGGTTCTTTCGCATGCTGCAGAAATAATTTCTAAGGAGAAGCCATAATCGGACTTCCATTTTTCAATAAAGTCTGTCTCGGAAGAGACTAAATCTCTGCCGGAAATGCCAAAGGCTTTTTTGACAGCAAAATAAGCCTGACTGTGCAGCTGAGCTTCCCTCTTGGCATCTGTTACGGTTTTGATGTTCTGCTCTGCCCATTTTAGGGCAGTAGCCTGGATGTAACGAATACTGATATGTCCTTTGGTGACACAATACTCTACCAGGTACTCAATCAGGTCTGTGGAAAATCCAAGACCGTCATAAAGGTAAAGCAGGGTATCGATGTCTGTCGGGGACAGTGTACGACCTAAGTAGCGCTCTGCAATAAAGAGAAGTTCAGCAACCTGCTCCTTTTCCCGAAATGCTTTGATATCATCAGCGGAATAATTCTTTTTTTCGGGAATAGGAAACGATTGTGCATCATCATTTGTGATGGAAACGTTTTTATCCACAGGGGCTTTTCCTGGTACGAAGGATTGTACCTTTGTATCCTCAGCTTGCAGGGAAAGCGCATTTTCTCCACGGGGGAGAGAATTTAACAGATAGACGCCGGTTAAATTCTGATTGTCATCGTACTCTAAACGAAGCAAATTCATACGCTCCCAGTAGCTTAGGGCGCGTTTGACATCTTTTTCGGTATGTTCAAACTTGTCCGCAATGGCAGAAAGAGAAACAGAGGCATCCGGTGCGTTCATCAGCCGCAGCAGATACAGATAAATCTTCACAAATTCGCCGTTGGCATCTGACATATATTCATCAATAAAAATATTAGAAACACTAGTGGCAGAGCAATCACTGTCACTGTGTATAGCAATCTTCGACATAAGGTATCAACCTACTTTCCATATTACGTAAGGTTCTTATTTACGCTCCAAATTATAGCACAGGAATTTTCAAAAGAGAAGTATATTTTTTGGTACAAATCCAGTAAAATCAAGGGATTCTAGAAATGTGGATAATGTGGATAAAAAGTGGGTATTCTTTCTGCATAAAATTATGGAAACTAGTAAAATTGTTTTGGCGTCCAATGTTTCGTAGATTTTCTGAAAAGTGGGAAATGGGTTATGTAAACAAAAAAATCCACATTTAAAAGTTGAAGTTTTCCCCAATTAAATGTGGATAATGTGGATAACTTATTGCCCTAAGAGATGTTCGCCGACAGTTACAATGTCTCCGGCTCCCATAGTTATCAACAAGTCGCCGTTCATACAATTTTTTAATAAAAATTTTTCTATTTCTTCAAAAGACGGGAAATAATGACAATCTGTTCCTGTTTTTTTGAGCTGTTCTAATAAATCCTTAGAACTGATGCCATAAGTATTTTTCTCACGGGCGGCATAGATGTCGGCGAGAACTACCATGTCAGCTAGGGATAAAACATCTGCAAAATCATTCAGAAAAGCCTTTGTTCTTGAGTAAGTGTGGGGCTGAAACACCAGTACTAGACGATTGTGCGGATAATTTTTTGCGGCTGTTAGTGTGGCGCGGATTTCCGTTGGATGATGAGCATAATCATCGATGATGGTAACTCCGTCCACAGTTCCTTTATATTGGAAACGACGGTTTGCACCGCCAAAAGCGGCAAGACCGGCAAGGATGAACTCTTTTGGAAGCCCTAAATCGAGGGAAAGGGCAATGGCAGCAAGCGCATTGGACACATTGTGCATTCCTGGGACATTTAGAGAAACCTTCATAACCGGTGTATCATGGTACATGGCAGTAAAGGTGCCGCAAGCCTTTTCGTTGAAAACAATGTCGGCAGGGTGGTAATCGCAGGCATCGGAAAGACCAAATGTGATTACCTTTCTTTCTAAGCCGTCCGTAAGTTCACGATAGTTTTCAATTTCACCGTTTATGAGGATGACACCATCTTTTTTTGTATTGGATAAAAACTGGCGGAATGAATGACGGATATCGTGAATATCTTTAAAAAAGTCTAAATGTTCTGCTTCCACATTTAAGACGATACTGTATTTCGGGTAAAAATGCAGGAAACTATTGGTGTATTCGCATGCCTCGGAGACAAATATGTCGGACTTGCCCACTCTTAGGTTGCCATTTAATGATTTTAAAATACCACCTACTGTAATAGTAGGGTCTGCTTTTGCATTCAAAAGAATCTGACTAATCATGGAAGTAGTAGTCGTTTTTCCATGGGTTCCGGCAACGGCAATGGAGTTTTTATAATTGGCCATAATTTGACCAAGAAGCTCAGCACGGCTTATCATGGGGATACCTGCTTCTTTTGCACGCATAAGTTCAGGGTTGTCTTCGCAAATTGCAGCAGTATATACCACAAGGTCAATGTTCGGAGTAATATTTTCTGCTGTTTGTCCATAAAATACAGTGACCCCCATATGCTCTAAATGTCTCGTAAGTTCAGACTCTTTAGAATCAGATCCAGAGACAGTAAAATGTTCTTCTAAAAGAATTTCAGCAAGACCACTCATGCTGATACCGCCGATACCGATAAAATGGATATGTATCGGATTTTCAAAGTTAATATTATACATCACTATATTACCTGCCTGTTTTATATTTTGGCAAAACTCTGTAGGGCAGAACTTTGCTTTAAAGCTAATTATAACCTTATATTACTAATTTGCAAATTCTTTTGGGATATTTTTTTACGACAAAACCAGGCAACAAAAGAAGATAATTGATAGAAATTGTATAATATGACAAAAAAAAAAGAAAAAAATAAAAGAAATTGTGAAAAATGATGTACATAAAGGAGAGAATATGTTATAATTTGAAATACCAAAGGAAATATATTAACATTGACTAGGAAATGACGAGAGGTGATTGACGTGATTAGAAAAGAAATGATAGCAATGCTATTAGCTGGAGGGCAGGGAAGCCGCTTGGGCGTGCTCACAGCAAAGGTTGCAAAACCGGCAGTTGCTTTTGGCGGTAAGTATCGTATCATCGATTTCCCCCTGAGTAATTGTATTAATTCAGGAATTGATACGGTAGGTGTTTTAACTCAGTATCAGCCATTGCGTCTGAATACACATATTGGAATTGGTATTCCGTGGGATTTAGACCGCAACAATGGTGGTGTAACAGTGTTGCCGCCTTATGAGAAGAGCGACAATAGTGAATGGTACAGTGGAACCGCAAATGCGATTTTCCAGAATATGAATTATATGGAGAGTTATAATCCGGAGTATGTGTTAATTTTATCCGGAGACCATATTTATAAGATGGATTATGAAGTGATGCTTGATTTCCATAAGGAAAATAATGCGGATGTTACGATTGCCACAATGCCGGTTCCTATTGAAGAGGCGAGCCGTTTTGGTATTGTAATTACAGATGAAAATAAAAAAATAGAGGATTTCCAGGAAAAACCAAAGGAGCCAAAAAGCAATCTTGCTTCTATGGGTATCTATATTTTTAGTTGGAAAGTATTAAAAGAAGCCTTATATGCAATGAAAGACCAGAGTGGATGTGACTTTGGAAAGCATATCATTCCATATTGCCATGAAAAAGGGCAGAGATTGTTTGCATATGAGTGCAATGGATACTGGAAGGATGTTGGAACTCTTGGCTCTTACTGGGAAGCAAATATGGAACTGGTAGACTTGATTCCAGAGTTTAATCTTTATGAAGAATATTGGAAGATTTATACCAAGAGTGACATTATTGAACCACAGTATTTGTCTCCGGAATCTGTGACAGAGAAGAGTATTATAGGGGAAGGCTCTGAAATATATGGAGAAGTTTATCATTCTGTCATTGGAGCTGGTGTCACAATTGGAAAGGGTACGGTTGTTCGTGATTCGATTGTAATGAAAGGTACGTGTATAGGAGAGGGTGCCACTATTGACAAGTCAATCATTGCAGAGAACTGCCAGATTGGTGACAGAGTAGTTCTTGGAGTAGGAGAAGAGAAACCAAACAAGTTAAATGCAAGTATATATTCTTTTGGACTGGTAACTATTGGAGAAAAATCTGTGATACCGGAAGGTGTGTCTGTAGGTAAAAATACAGCAATTTCAGGAGCTACAGTAAAGGCAGATTATCCGGATGGAATTCTCGACAGCGGTGAAGTAATTATTAAGGCAGGTGACTCATTATGAAGGCAATAGGTATTATTTTAGCTGGCGGTAATAACAGCCGTATGCAAGAACTATCCAATAAAAGAGCGATTGCGGCAATGCCCATTGGCGGAGGCTACAGGAGCATTGACTTTGCATTAAGTAATATGAGCAATTCCCATATCCAGACCGTGGCAGTATTAACACAGTACAGCGCACGTTCTCTGAATGAGCATTTAAGTTCTTCAAAATGGTGGGATTTTGGTAGAAAACAAGGTGGACTTTATGTGTTCAATCCAACGGTAACGGTGGATAACAGTTGGTGGTATCGGGGTACTGCCGATGCGATGTATCAGAATATCGCTTTCTTAAAGAGACGCCATGAGCCTTATGTCATCATCACCAGTGGGGACTGTGTGTATAAGATGGATTACAATAAGGTATTAGATGCTCATATTGAGAAAAAAGCAGACATTACAGTCGTTTGTAAGGATGTACCGGCGGGAGAAGATGTCAGCAGATTCGGTGTGGTTCGCATGAATGAAGATTCCAGAATCATTGAGTTTGAAGAGAAACCGATGGTTTCCCATTCAAACACCATTTCCACAGGTATCTATATTGTAAGGAGAAGGCAATTAATTGAGATGCTTGAGAGAAGTGCCGAAGAAGAGCGTTGGGATTTTGTAACGGATATTTTAATCCGCTATAAAAACATGAAGCGAATTTATGGATATAAGATGAAAGAATACTGGAGTAATATAGCAACGGTAGAATCTTATTATCAGACAAATATGGATTTTCTGAAACCGGAAGTGCGGAAATACTTTTTCAGGGATGAGCCGAAGATTTACTCAAAGGTGGATGATCTTCCACCGGCAAAATATAATGTCGGTTCAGATGTGCGCAACAGTTTGGTTGCTAGCGGATGTATTATTAACAGTAAGGTGGAAAATTCCATTCTCTTTAAGAAAGTATTTGTTGGTAAGAACTGTGTTATTAAGAATTCTATTATTCTCAATGATGTATATATTGGTGATAATACGCACATTGAAAACTGTATCGTGGAGAGCCGTGATACGTTGAAAGCCAATACATATTACTGCGGCGATAATGGAATTAAAATAGTGGCAGAGAACAACGAGCGCTATGTGATTTAGTGGAAGAACGACAGCAGAATTACACCATAAAGGGGGCACAAAAATATGCAGATTACGGACGTGAGAATTAGAAAAGTAGAAAAAGAAGGTAAAATGAAAGCAGTGGTATCCATTACCATCGATGAAGAATTTGTGGTACATGATATCAAAATCATTGAAGGGGAGAAGGGATTGTTTATCGCGATGCCAAGCCGCAAGGCAGCAGATGGGGAATACCGCGATATTGCACATCCGATTAACTCAGATACCAGAGAGCGCATTCAGAAACTCATATTAGAGAAATATGAGGAAACCTTAGCTACGGAAAGCTAGATATTGTGCCGGTACGTGAAGGTATTTTTATGAAGTTACATATTTGGGGTTAGCAAGTGAAAGAATAAAAGACGGAGGCGGCTGTATCAGTATGTGTTGTACTGATACAGCCGCTTTTTTGGGAAAATCACAACGCAATGCAGTTGTGATTTTTGTTTTTTTCACGTATACTATACAGTAGCAACGAAGAATCGTAACAGAGGGATACCGCAGAATGCAGAAGTACGGAGTGTGCTTTTACAAAAAAGAGTGTCTTGTAAAATCCCAAAACTTCTGTAAAATAAGAGATAGTCTGCCGGTATACGAGTAAATGGGAAATAGGATTACCGGCAAGAGTTTTGGCAAAAGAAATCTTACAAAACCTAAGAATTTATAGAAACGGAGAAAATAAAGATGGAACAGTTAAAAGCAGTAATACTTGCAGCAGGAAAGGGAACCAGAATGAAATCTGACCTGCCGAAAGTTGTACATACGATTGAGGGAAAGTGTTTAGTGGATTATGCCATTGATGCTGCAATGGGAGCCGGAGCAGAGGATATCTGCTTAGTGCTCGGTTATAAATATGAAGTAGTCCATGAAATGATAGAGCATAAGAATGTGAAATTTGTGCTTCAAGAGCAGCAATTAGGCACTGGTCATGCCGTGCTTTGTGCGAAGGATTTCTTAGGGGATGAGGGTCAGACCATGATTTTATTCGGGGATACTCCACTTATTACGGCAGACACCTTAAAACGCCTCAGAGACTATCATGTAAAACAAAAAAATACTGTTACCGTATTATCTGCAATGATTGACGATCCCACCGGCTATGGAAGAATCATCCGGGATGCAGACGGTAACTTCCTAAAGAGCGTAGAGCATAAGGATGCCAATGAACAGGAATTGAAATCCCATGAGATTAATTCCGGCATGTATATTTTTGATACCGCAGAACTGAAAGAAGCCTTAGGAAAAATACAGCCGAACAATGCTCAGGGTGAATATTATCTGCCGGATACGCTCACAATTATCAAAGAAAAAGGCTTGAAAGTAGATGCCTTTGCCTTAGATGACCCGGAGGACATCACCGGAGTCAATGATCAGGAGCAGTTGAAGTCCGCAGCGATTGTCATCCGCAGAAGACGCGCTGCGGCAAAACATTAAGGATTTGCTGAGAAAATGAGAATAGAGTTGCTTCGCAAAATAAAAGGCAGGTTGCCACTTAAGGGACAAAAGTGTCTGCCGGAAGAAGAACAGGAGAACATCATGTTTTTAATAGTTGGACTTGGAAATCCGGGGAAGCAGTATGAGCACACCAGACATAATGTGGGATTTGATGTCATGGATGCCATTGCGGATAAATATAATATTAGTATCGCTGAGAAAAAGCATAAAGCACTTTGTGGAAAAGGCGTCATAAACGGCAGTAAAGTTGTTTTAGCAAAGCCTCAGACTTTTATGAATTTAAGCGGGGAGAGTGTGGCAGAACTGCTGAGTTATTATAAACTAGACCCGGAGAAGGAAATGATTATCATTTATGATGATATCAGCCTTGCGCCGGGAAATTTACGCATTCGTAAAAAAGGAAGTGCCGGCGGGCATAATGGTATCAAAAATATTATTACCATGACAGGAACCCAGAATTTCATGCGAATCAAAGTGGGCGTGGGAGAAAAACCGAAGGGTTGGGATTTGGCAGACTATGTGTTAGGACATTTTGATGCGGCGGAACGGGCAGAAGTTGAGGAAGCAATCGGTCATGCCGTTATTGCAGCGGAACAGATGATTGCTGGGGAGACGGATGCAGCGATGAATCAATTTAACAGTAAAAAGAAGGAATGATATGGAGACATTCAAAAACCCCATGCAGGGTTTAAAGGAGTTTGAAGATTTAGAACAGGTCTTGCAGAAAATGCAGACCGGAAAAAAAGGAATTTTACAGGTGTCGGGCTGTATTGATGCCGCAAAACCGCATATGATGTATAGTGTGGACAATGGTGCGAAAAATCGCATCATTGTTACTTTTCACGAGCAGAAAGCGAAGGAACTGCAGGAGGAGTATCTTTTTTTTGATAAGAGAACCGCCTATTATCCCGCAAAAGACATTCTGTTTTATCAGTCTGATATCCGGGGAAATGTGCTGACGGGGGAGCGCATCAATGCCTTGAAAATGATTGCAGAGGAAGAACCCTGTACTATAATAACTACATTCGACGGACTAATGAACCCGATGCCGGTGCCGGAAAAATTTCTTCATGCCGCAAGGAAAATAGCGGTGGGAGATGCGGTGGAGTTAGATGAGTTTACCAGACATCTGGTGGAATTAGGATATGAAAAGAACTATCAGGCACAGACCATGGGGGAGTTTTCTGTCCGTGGTGGTATTATAGATGTATTTCCTCTGACGGAGGACAATCCTATCCGAATCGAACTCTGGGGAGACGAGGTGGATTCCATCCGTTCTTTTGATGCGGAGAGCCAGCGCTCCATCGAAAATTTAGAGGAAGTAAGTATCTATCCTGCCTGCGAGCTGGTGCTAAGCAAGGAAGAACGGGAAATGGGAATTAAGCGGATGTTAGCGGAAGCAGAAAAGACATCTGCAAAATTCCGAAAGGAAATGAAAACCGAGGAAGCGTATCGGGTGAAGTCTGCGGCTGAACAGGTGGCAGAAGAAGCGGGAGAATTTGGCATCAGTGCAGGCTTAGATGCCTACCTTTCTTATTTTTGTGAGAACAGGGTATCACTGCTTGATTATTTTGACAGGGACGATACACTGGTATTTTTGGATGAGGCAGCGCGAACTGTTGAGAGGGGAATTGCCACCGAAACAGAATTTTCCGAGAGCATGAAGCAGCGGTTAGAAAAAGGGTACATCCTGCCGGGGCAGATGAAAGAGCTTTTCTCCTACAAGGAAATCATAGGAAAACTGGAAAGTTATTGTTGTATTTCTCTGGTTGCATTGGATTTAAAAAATAAGCATCTTGATATCAAAGAGAGATTTCATATCGAGTCTAAGACAGTAAATCCTTACAATAACAGCTTTGAACTTTTGGTGAAGGATTTAAACCGTTATAAGAAGAATGGTTACCGTACTGTACTGCTGTCAAGCTCAAGAACCAGAGCGAAACGTCTGGCAGAAGACTTGATGGAAGAAGGATTAAATACATTTTATTCCGAGGACTTTGACCATGAGGTAAAACCCGGGGAGATTATGACTGGGTATGGCAAAATTAAAAAAGGTTATGAATATCCGCTGCTAAAATTTGTGGTGATATCCGAAAGCGATATTTTTGGAGGAGAAAAGAAGAAAAAGAAACACCGCCGTACCTACGAGGGAGAGAAAATTGCCAGCTTCACAGACCTTAATATCGGAGATTATGTGGTGCATGAAAATCATGGACTGGGAATTTATCGCGGAATTGAGAAAATTGAAGTAGATAAAACGGTCAAGGACTATATTAAGATTGAGTATGCCGGAGGGGGCAACCTTTACATCTTAGCTACCCAGTTAGAATTGATTCAGAAGTATGCAGGTGCAGATGCGAAAAAACCGAAACTCAATAAATTAGGCGGACAGGAATGGAATAAAACGAAAACAAAAGTTCGGGGAGCAGTCAAAGAGATCGCACAGGATTTAGTGCAGCTTTATGCGGCACGCCAGAGCAAAGAGGGGTTTGTGTATGGGCCGGATACCGTATGGCAGAAGGAGTTTGAGGAGATGTTTCCTTTTGAGGAAACGGAAGATCAGGAACTTGCCATCGAAGCTACCAAGAAAGATATGGAAAGCACAAAAATCATGGACCGCCTGATTTGCGGTGATGTGGGTTACGGTAAGACCGAAATTGCAATCCGGGCAGCATTTAAGGCTGTGCAGGATGGAAAACAGGTGGCATTTTTAGTACCAACTACCATCTTGGCACAGCAGCATTACAATAACTTTGTCCAGCGTATGAAAGATTTCCCGGTAAATGTCGATTTGCTTTGTCGTTTCCGAAGCCCTACAGAGCAGAAAAAAACGATAGAAGGATTAAAAAAAGGCAGTGTGGATATTGTGATTGGAACGCACCGTCTATTGTCAAAGGATGTAGTCTATAAGGATTTAGGACTTTTGATTATAGATGAAGAGCAGCGTTTTGGCGTTGCCCATAAAGAAAAGATTAAGCAGTTAAAGAACAATATTGATGTACTGACACTGACCGCAACACCAATTCCGAGAACACTCCATATGAGCCTTATCGGTATCCGAGATATGAGTGTATTAGAAGAACCGCCTATGGACAGAATACCGATTCAGACCTACGTTATGGAATTTAATGAGGAACTGGTGCGAGAGGCGATATCAAGGGAGCTTGCAAGAGGCGGGCAGGCATATTATGTCTACAACCGTGTGAAAGAAATTGCTGATGTGGCGACAAAGATTGCAGAACTGGTGCCGGAGGCAAATGTTGCCTATGCTCACGGTCAAATGAGGGAGACGGAGCTTGAAAACATCATGTATCGTTTTATCAATGGGGAGATTGATGTGTTAGTTTCTACCACCATCATTGAGACAGGACTTGATATTTCAAATGTTAATACGATGATTATCCATGATGCGGATAATATGGGACTGTCCCAGCTTTATCAGCTGAGGGGACGTGTGGGGCGTTCTAACCGTACTGCCTATGCCTTTTTGATGTACAGGCGGGATAAAATGCTAAAGGAGATTGCGGAGAAGCGCCTTGCGGCAATTAAGGAATATACAGAGCTTGGAAGCGGTTTTAAAATTGCCATGCGTGATTTGGAAATCCGGGGGGCCGGAAACCTTTTGGGCGCCGAGCAGCACGGGCATATGGAGGCTGTCGGTTATGACCTGTACTGTAAGATGTTAAATGAGGCAGTTAAGGAGGCAAAAGGAGTGAAGGTGGAAGAGAACTTTGACACTTCCATTGATATTGATATTGATGCCTATATTCCTATGGGTTATATTCCAAACGAATTTCAAAAGTTAGATATTTATAAGCGCATTGCGGGAATTGAGACGGAGGAAGAGTCTGAGGAAATTTTAGAGGAACTCATTGACCGTTTTGGTGATTTGCCCAAATCGGTGGAAAATCTGCTCTCTATTGCAAAAATAAAAACGATGGCACACAGGGCATATTTTACCGAGGTGGCGCAGAAAGGTGAAACCTTAAAATTTACGTTATATGAAAAGGCAAAAATTGATGTGGCAAAGATACCGGAGTTTGTGGCATCCTACGGGAACAATCTGAAATTTGCTGCAGATGCAAAAGCGCCTTATTTTACCTATTTCTTAAAGAAAAACTCCAGAGAAAAGAGCGTGGATGCCTTAGAAATCTTAGAGAAATTTTTATCGTCAGCCGGAGAAGTGCTACTTTTCCCTGAGAAGACAGAAGAGAATATGACTGTGAAAAATATGTGAAACTTAAAAAAATCTTGCGGTGGGTGACAAAAAGCACTATAATGTAACAAGTAATTGTCCCGGAAAGCTGATGTTTGCGGGATGACAGGAGGAACATATGAAATTAAAAAGAATAACCACTCTTTTGTTGAGTACCATGATAGCAGCGTCTCTTTTTGCAGGATGCGGTGGTGTGAATAAAGACAAGACAGTAGCAACTTTAAATGGGGAACCGGTAAAGCTGGGAATTGCCAATTTTACCGTAAGGCTGCAGCAGGCAAATGCGGATGACTTTTACAGGCAGCTCTTTGGAGATACTGTTTGGACATCTGATATGTACGGAACAGGCATGACTACAGAGGATAGCTTTAAAGAGGATGCCATAGCGTCTGTTCAGGAGATGTATACCTTGCAGCTCCATATGGAGGATTATGGTGTCAGCTTAAGTGATGAGGAGAAAGATGCCATTGCAAAAGCAGCCGAGACTTTTATGAGTGATAATAAAAAAGATGCCATTGAAGCTCTTGGAGCAACCACAGATATTGTGGAAGAGTATCTGACATTAACTACCATTCAGAACAAGATGCATGATGCCATCATAGCTGATGTGGATACGAATGTTACGGATGAGGAAGCAAAGACTAGCTCCTATAGTTATGTAGTGATTTCTAAAACCAGTGAGGAAGAGGTTCAGAGCACGGAAACAGCGGAGAGTACAGAGACAGCAGATGAGACTTCTGATAGTGTTAAGACTCAGGCGGGCGAGTTTGCAAAAGCGGCTCAGACGGACGGATTAGAGACAGCGGCAGAAGCATATGGATATACCGTAAGCAGCGGAACCTTTACGGCAGATGATACCGGTCTGGATGCAGAAGTATTAGAAACATTGCAGAAGTTAAAGGAAGGCGGAGTATCCGGCTTGATTGATACAGAAAGTTCCTACTATGTAGTTCGTCTGGATGCGGAAGTGGATGAGAAAGCTACAGAGGAGAACCGAAAGAGTATTATTTCCGAACGCCAGGAGAATCATTACAATGAGGTATTAGACGGTTGGAAAGAGACGGATAAATGGGAATTAGATGAAAAAGTATGGGCTTCCGTTAGCTTCGACAATCTATTTACCCTGATAGAAGAAAGTACAGAATCTGCGGTTGATACGGAAACAGCAACCGAATTACAGTAAAGCGGCAAGGTACCTGAAATGTTTCGGGTGCCTTGTTTTGTTGTTTCATAGGGGATACCTTGTATTTTAAAAGGATAAACAGGAGAGAGTTTTGTGAAAAAGAGTAATATTGTGTTGATTGGTATGCCAGGGGTAGGGAAAAGTACCGTTGGTGTAGTGCTTGCAAAGGTATTAGGCTATCAGTTTATTGATGCAGATTTAGTGATACAGGAGAAAGAAAAAAAGTTATTGTGTGAAATTATTGCTGAGGTGGGAGCCGAGGGTTTTATTGAGGTGGAAAACCGCATCAATAGCGAAATTATGGCAGAACATGCGATTATTGCCACGGGAGGCAGCGTGGTTTATGGAACGGAAGCAATGGCTCATTTGAAAGAAATCGGAACAGTTATTTATTTAAAACTGCCTTATGATACCTTAGAAAAGCGTTTGAATGATATCAGGGGCAGGGGAGTTGTACTAAAAGAAGGACAGACTCTGCGGGGACTGTATGAAGAACGAGTCTCTTTATATGAAAAGTATGCGGATATAATTGTGGATGAGAATCAGCTGAATGTGGAAGAGACGATTGATAAAATATTAGAGTTGAAGGATAGATTCTGATGCAGAAGATAACATTTTCCAGAAAGGCGGCTTTAGGTGCCGCAGCAGTAGGAACTCTGCTGTTACTTTTATTGCTGATTTCTGTTTCAAGGGAAATCAGTATCGGACAAACCTACAAGTGTGTGGAATTGGATGGTCAGGTTGTGGGTTATGTTCCTGCAGATGTAGATATAAAGGGGATTTTTTGTGCAGCACGCAGGGAACTGGCTTTAGAAACTGACAAAAAACTATGTATGGATTACGACTGGAATGCAGATACTGTAAGAAAGCCTTTTGTGGAACTGATGCAGGAAGAGGAATTGAAAGATGCACTAAAAGAAGCATTGAACCATAAGGTTTTGTCTACCGGTGAGCAGGTCTATACGGTGGCAATTGAAGATTACCGCGGAAATTTTACCTCATTACAGGAGGTGGAGACTTTTTTGAATAAGGTGAAGGACCGCATTGAGGGTGGGAATCTATACACAACAACTTTTCATGATGATGCTTCTCATGTCAGCGGCTTGATGTGCGCACAGTTGACAGAGAAGGATGCGAAGGGAGAAAGAGCTTTACAGGATGATGGCGTATCTGGCACGGATATGGGAGTGACAGCCGGAGCCTGTACCGTGGCTGTAGAGCAGTTAGGACGGCAGGAGGATGTAGCCGATTCTTATCGGACGGGTGTGCTTGACATGAAATTCGTGGAGCATGTAGAGATTTATGAAAACTATGTGCCGGCGGATAACATTGATTCGGTTGATGAAGAGGTTATTGAAGTAACAAAAGAAAAGGAATCGAATAAAATATATGTAGTGGAGAGCGGTGATTGTCTTTCTGTCATCGCACTGGACAATAACACTACAGTGGCTTCTATCATGGCATTAAATGGTATGGAGAGCGCAGACGCCATTATCAGAGACGGGCAGGAATTGATCATTGCTGTGCCGGAACCGGGTTTAAAAATCCGTGTTACTATGGGGGAGGTATATGAGGAAGATTATGCAGCGGATCCGGTAATAATTGAAAATGATTCCTGGTATACCACCAAAGAAGTAGTATTAGAAGAAGAAACCACAGGACACAGGGAGAGAAATGATGTGGTAGTGTATGAGAATGGTGTGGAAGTGAGCCGCGATATGGTGCAGCAGAAAGTAATGACAGCGTCAAAAGCTGCAGTCATTGAGCGGGGAACCATTATACCGCCGACATACATCAAACCGATTGCAGGGGGAAGATTTACCTCCGGTTTTGGACGCAGATGGGGTCGCATGCACAAAGGAGTGGATTGGGCATGTCCGGTAGGAACTACCGTTTATGCTTCCTGCGGGGGAACGGTAATTCAGGCATCCTACAATGGAGGATACGGAAACAATGTAGTCATCAGCCATCCGGATGGCAGAATGACAAGATATGCGCATAATAGCAAATTGTTAGTAAAAGTAGGGCAGAAGGTGGAGCAGGGAGAACCGATTGCACTCAGTGGAAATACCGGGCGTTCTACGGGGCCGCATGTACATTTTGAAATTTATATAAACGGTGTTGCGGTGAACCCATTGAAATACATTAGTAATTAATGGAAAGATATGTTTATTTACAAAGAAATGGAATATGTGATATAATTGCTTGACAGATGCACATAATAGTTACTATAATTATGTGTTTGTATGAAAGTGTTCATAGAGGTGTGCTTATGGATCAGTATGTGATAAAAGGGGGAAATCCTTTAGTGGGTGAGGTAGAAATCGGAGGCGCTAAGAATGCGGCTCTGGCTATCATTTCTGCTGCAGTCATGACGGATGAAACCGTTACAATAGAAAATATTCCCAATGTCAGGGACATTAATGTATTGTTGAATGCGATAGAGAGTATTGGAGCAAAGGTAGATAGGATAGATGCTCATACCGTAAAGATGAATGGATCTTTTATTCGCAATTTTGTGGTGGACAATGAATATATCCGCAAGATTCGCGCGTCCTATTATCTGTTAGGTGCATTGCTTGGAAAATATAAACATGCGGAAGTGGCGCTTCCGGGTGGTTGTGACATTGGAAGCCGTCCGTTCGATTTGCATTTAAAAGGTTTCCGTGCATTAGGAGCTACGGTAGATATCAGTCACGGAATGGTAGTGGCAACAGCGGAAAAATTAAAAGGTACCCATATTTACTTAGATAAAGTGTCTGTGGGAGCTACGATTAACATTATGATGGCAGCAGCATTAGCAGAGGGAAAGACCACTATTGAAAATGCTGCAAAGGAACCACATGTGGTAGACACGGCAAACTTCTTAAACAGCATGGGAGCAAATATCCGTGGAGCCGGAACAGATGTCATTCGTATCGTGGGCGTGGAAAAACTCCACAAAACAGAATATTCTGTTATTCCGGATCAGATTGAGGCAGGCACTTTTATGCTCGCAGCAGCAGCTACAAAGGGTGACGTAACTGTGAAAAATGTGATTCCGAAGCATTTAGAGGCAATCAGTGCCAAATTGCTTGAGATTGGTTGTGAGGTAGAAGAGTTTGATGATGCAGTTCGTGTCGTGTCATCAAAACCAATGCACCATACACAGGTGACAACGCTGCCTTATCCTGGTTTCCCTACCGATATGCAGCCGCAGATGGCGGTTGTGCTTGGTATTTCAGAGGGAACAAGTACAGTGACAGAGAGTATTTTTGAAAACCGTTTTAAATATGTGGGTGAGCTGGCACGTATGGGAGCTAGTATTAAAGTAGAGAGTAACATTGCTATTATCAGCGGTGTAGAAAATTATACCGGCGCTAGAGTCAATGCACCGGATTTGCGTGCAGGTGCGGCGTTAGTAATTGCAGGTCTTGCCGGGGATGGCATTACGGTGGTAGATGATATTTATTATATTGAGCGTGGATATGAAGAATTTGACAAAAAACTAGCTTCTTTGGGCGCTTTGATTGAAAAAGTGAGTACGGAAAAAGATATTCAGAAGTTTTCATTAAAGGTATCATAAGATAGTGTAAAAAAATAACCCAAAAGGTTTTTCAGGTAGATTTGAAAAACGCTTTTGGGTTATTTTTGCATTATGAAAGAGTGATTGAAAAGTTATAAAATAGACTGGATATGTAAATCATTTCTCGTAGATAAATCAATGCACTGACCATCATCAAACTGGACAATCGGTTTAGAAAGATGATTCTGATTTAACATAACGATAGTGCCGCTTCTTCCGTCATTTAACATAATACGGTTATTCTGGTAAGTCTGGGCAATGTGTTTCAGGAAAACCAGAATAAATTTAGGATGATATTTCTGCAAACCGTCTTTTTCAAATAAGTCGATTACCTGAAAAGGACAAAGGGGTGGACGATGAGGGCGTGCTGCTGTCATGGCGTCATAGACATCTGCAATGGCAACAATTAAAGCATAACTGTCAATGTCCTTTGATTGTCCCATAGGATAACCGGAGCCATCGCAACGTTCGTGATGAAGCAGGGCGGCGATTTTAATATGAGGATCACCAGGAAGGTCTTTTAACAGCTCGTAGCCATAACGGGTATGTTTCTTGACCAATTCAAACTCTTCATCTGTATACTGACCGGGTTTATTTAAGATTTCTCCGGGGATTAGCAGTTTGCCAATGTCGTGAAGCAGACCGCATAAAGTCAATGTGTCTAATGCCTGCTCGTCGACTTTGAGCCATTTTCCAAAACGGCGGCAGATTAAAGATACGTTCAGAGAATGCGCATAAGTGCTGTCGTCATAAGAACGCATATTGTTTAACATATCAAATAAGTCTAAAGATGTTTTGCAGGAATCAAATAAAGTCTTAACCTGGGCTAACAGGTTGTCCACATCTAAAGGCTGTTTCTGAAAAACATAACCCTCAAAACTGTTTTTGATAGAGTTTAGCACAAAAGAGTGATCAAACTGGAATGTCTGAAATTGTTGGGAAGATTTTACTTTTTGAGAATAAGCGGGAGTGTAGGTCGGTTTTGCAGGCGCTGTTTCCCCTTCTTGCTCCTCCTTACAGGTAGGTTCGCCTTCCACATAGATGTCCTGTATATTGTAAAAAGAAAGACGCAAAATTGATTGCCGGTCTAAGGTGATCCCTTTTTCCATAATTATCTGTCCACTTTTTGTCTTGACGGCATCGGCAGTAACCATGCCGGCTTCTAGGTAGTTAAGATTCACTTTTCTCATAAAAAACCCCATTCTGCAAAGTTTTAACGTATTTATAGTAATAGTATAGTTTCTAAATAATGGAAAGTCAATAAAAAACCTTGACAGATAGAGGAAAAGAGTGTATCTTATATCGCGTAGATTTTAACAATTTCATAAGTTGGCTAAATTTTCTTATTCAGAGTGATGGAGATACAAAGGATCTGTGAAGTCACGGCAACCCCTATAGGGAAGGTGCCAGCCTGAGCGAGCAAAGAGAAAATGCGGAATACTTTTAAAGAGAGATTTTTGGGTGTTCCGGAAGTTCGAACAATAAGAGGATTTGATATATTTAGAGCTGTCATATCCACTTGTTTTTCGCAAGTGGTTTTTTTTACCTAATTTTAGGGAAAAATGAGATAAGGGGAAAAGCCAATTTACCAATGCAAAGGAGTGTAAAAATGGAAAAGAGATTATTTACCTCAGAGTCTGTAACGGAAGGACATCCTGACAAGGTTTGTGATGCGATTTCAGATGCGATTTTGGATGCCTGTATGGCAGAAGATCCAATGAGTCGTGTGGCATGTGAAACTGCAAGTTGTACCGGATTTGTACTGGTAACCGGTGAGATTACGACAAAGGCACAGTTAGATGTGCCGGCAATTGTCCGCAAGACGGTAAACGAAATCGGCTATAATGATGCTAAAACCGGATTTGACGGAAATACCTGTGCTGTTATGGTAGCATTAGATAAGCAGTCGCCAGATATCGCTATGGGTGTGGATAAGGCATTAGAGGCGAAAGAGGGGGCGCTGAAAGATGACCTTGATACGGGAGCCGGAGATCAGGGAATGATGTTTGGATATGCAACCAATGAAACACCGGAATATATGCCATACCCGATTTCTTTAGCACACAAGCTGGCACTGCAGCTGACTAAGGTGAGAAAAGACGGTACTTTAAGCTATTTAAGACCGGACGGAAAGACACAGGTTTCTGTGGAGTATGATGAGAACGATAAACCGATTCGTTTAGAAGCAGTGGTTCTTTCTACACAGCATGACGAGAATGTGACTCAGGAGCAGATTCATGCGGATATTAAGAAATATGTGTTTGATCCGGTTCTTCCGAAAGAAATGGTGGATGAACAGACCAAATTCTTTATCAATCCGACTGGACGATTTGTTATCGGTGGACCACAGGGAGATGCAGGCTTGACAGGACGTAAAATTATCGTAGACACCTATGGTGGCTATGCACGTCACGGCGGCGGAGCTTTCTCAGGAAAGGACTGCACCAAAGTAGACCGTTCCGCAGCATATGCGGCACGTTATGTGGCAAAGAACATTGTGGCAGCAGGGCTGGCAGACAAGTGTGAGATACAGTTATCTTACGCGATTGGTGTGGCACAGCCGACTTCTATTATGGTGGACACTTTTGGAACCGGAAAACTTTCCTCTGAAAAGCTGGTGGAAATCATCCGCGAGAACTTTGATTTGCGTCCGGCTGGAATTATCAAAATGTTAGATTTAAGACGTCCGATTTACCGTGAAACGGCAGCATATGGACACTTTGGACGTACCGATTTAAACCTTCCGTGGGAAGCAACGGATAAGGTGGATATTTTGAAAAAGTATCTGTAAACATAAAAGATATATTTATGAAAAGTTTAGATAATTTTACATAAAATAAATGGGATTCCAGGCTTTTCGTGCTATAATAGGTCATAAGATAGAGTCTTATGACCTATTATTATGTACTTGACACATGAGGCAGGGAAAATGTCTGATAGTGTATGAACATAGAGGGAAAGGAACATGGAATGAAATTTAAGAATAAGATTATTATTTCATTTTGTATTATTATATTTGTGCCAATCTTTCTGTCGGTTTTGACAATATTTAGCGTTCAGAAAATTCAGATGAAAGCAATTGAGCGAACCTACGGAATTGTGGATGATAATTACAATTATCTGTCAAATACCACACAGTTGTTTTATCGCTTCACCAAAGGCTCTTTTGAAGATTTAAAAAAGGTGGCGAAAGAAAATCCAGAGAAATTTGAAGATACTACTTATCTAGAGGATACCAATGCTGAATTGGAGAAAAAAAGTTCTTATCTGGTGGTGCGCAAGGACAGTGCGCTAGTATACATTGGAAAGGACGGGGGGAGTTCTCTTTTGACGCAGTTGCCGCCATATGGGGACAACACGGATAATGCCTATTCGGGAACATATATTGATGGGGAGGAACAGGCCCTTTTAAAACAGGTGGATTTTGTTTATCCTGATGAGAGTAAGGGCAGCGCTTTTATTGTCACGGTGTTAGAGTCAAGTGTACCGGAATTAAAAAAAATGGCGGTAGACATAATGATTGCTGTTCTACTGATTCTGGTTTTGACTGCCTGTATGCTGACAATATGGATTTATACTAGCATGATTAATCCGATTAAAAAACTGCAGGCGGCAGCACAGAATATTAAAGAGGGGAATCTTGATTTTACCGTTGAAGTGGAAAATGATGATGAAATCGGAGAACTGTGCAGAAGCTTTGAAGAGATGCGTCAACGCCTTAAGGATAATACGGAAGAAAAGATCGAAAGCGAAAGGGAAAATAAGACGCTAATCAGCAATATTGCCCATGATTTAAAAACACCAATTACGGCGGTGAAAGGGTATGCGGAAGGACTAATGGATGGAGTTGCCGATACACCGGAAAAACGGGACAAATATATCCGAACCATTTACAATAAGGCGAATGAGATGGATACCCTTATTAACGAGCTGACCCTTTATTCTAAAATTGATACGAACCGAATCCCTTACAATTTTGCTAAAATTAATGTTTCTGATTACTTTATGGACTGTGTAGAAGAATTGGGATTAGATTTGGAGGCAAAAAATATCGGGCTTGGTTATTTTAACTATGTGGATGAGGATGTGCAGATTATTGCAGACCCAGAGCAGCTCAGGCGGGTTATCAACAATATTGTCGGCAATTCCATCAAATATTTAGACAAACAGAAGGGATTTATCAACATCCGAATTAAGGATGTGGGAGATTTTATTCAGGTGGAGATTGAAGACAATGGCAGGGGCATTTCTGCAAGGGATTTACCTTATATCTTTGATCGGTTTTACCGGGCGGATGCATCAAGAAATTCTGCTACCGGAGGCAGCGGTATCGGATTGTCTATTGTGAAAAAAATTATTGAAGACCACGGTGGAAAAATCTGGGCAACCAGTAAAGAAACCATCGGCACGGTAATGTATTTTGTAATTCGTAAATATCAGGAGGTATATAATGAGCAGAGTATTGATAATTGAGGATGAAGTGTCAATCGCAGAATTAGAAAAGGATTATTTGGAGCTCAGCGGGTTTCAGGTGGAGACTGAGAATGACGGTACCGTAGGATTAAAGCGGGCGTTGTCCGAAGATTTTGATATGTTTATCTTAGATTTGATGTTGCCGGGAGTTGACGGCTTTGAAATCTGCAAGCAGATTCGGGAAGAAAAGAATACGCCGATACTGATGGTTTCAGCAAAGAAAGATGACATTGACAAAATACGAGGTCTGGGACTTGGCGCAGATGACTATATTACGAAACCTTTTTCCCCAAGTGAACTTGTGGCAAGGGTCAAGGCGCACCTTGCACGTTACGAGCGATTAATCGGAAGTAACGTGATGGAAAATGATATTATTGAAATTCGTGGTATCAAAATTGATAAGACAGCAAGACGCGTCTGGGTTAATGGAGAGGAAAAACAGTTTACGACAAAGGAATTTGACCTTTTGACATTTCTTGCAGAAAATCCGAACCATGTATTTACCAAAGAGGAATTATTTAGGAGAATCTGGGATATGGAATCTATCGGAGATATTGCTACCGTAACGGTGCATATTAAGAAGATTCGTGAAAAAATCGAGATGAATACCAATAAACCGCAGTATATTGAGACTATCTGGGGCGTTGGATACCGCTTTAAATTATAGGATAAGGCAGTGATTATGAATTTGGAAATTTTGTATGAGGATGAGGCAGTGATTGTCTGTAAAAAGCCCGCCGGGGTTGCAACTCAGACGAAACGTCTTGGGCAGGCGGATATGGAAAGCCTTTTGAAAAATTATCGTGTGGGAAAAGGGGAAACGCCTTACATTGGTGTGGTACACCGTCTTGACCAGCCGGTAGAAGGTGTGATGGTCTTTGCCAAGACAAAGGAGGCAACGGCGGATTTGAGCCGTCAGATTGCTACAAAGGCAGCGGATAAATATTATTATGCCGTGACAGATGGCGTGCCGGCAAAGAAAAAAGGAAATCTGGAAGATTATCTGCTGCGAGACGGAAAAACCAATACATCAGAGGTGGTGACAAAGGGAACGCCGGAAGCAAAAAGGGCGGCGCTTTTCTTTGAAGTATTAGAGCAGGACGGAAAAAACGCCGTTTTGAATATCCGGTTAGAAACCGGAAGACATCATCAGATACGTGTGCAGCTAGCTCATGCCGGTTTTGCCATAGTAGGAGATAAGAAATACAATTTTAAAGAAAATATCACTCCGTCAGGGAAAAAACTAGAACTTTGTTCCTATAAGATAGGTTTTAAGCACCCTGTTACCCATAAGAAACTGGAGTTTGAAATTGACAAGCCCTACCATTTATCATAGAATAAACAGTAGGGCTTTTCTGCTCTGTAGGAAAAATCTTATTGCTGTAAGGCGTGAAAGAAATGTTTCCTAATAGAGCAAAAAGTGTTCCGTGCAGATAGAAGTAAGGAGAACAGAAAGTTATGGCAAAGGACAAGAAATTAGTCGAGGCAATTACCCCTATGGAAGAGGATTTTGCCCAGTGGTATACAGACGTTGTAAAGAAAGCTGAATTGATATCATACTCTTCGGTAAAAGGGTGTATGATTATCCGTCCGGCAGGATATGCAATCTGGGAGAATATTCAGAGCGAGCTAGACCGCCGCTTCAAAGAGACAGGTGTGGAGAACGTTTATATGCCGATGTTTATTCCGGAGAGCCTCTTAGAAAAAGAGAAAGACCATGTAGAGGGATTTGCACCGGAGGTAGCGTGGGTGACTCATGGAGGATTAAATGAATTACAGGAGCGTCTCTGTGTCAGACCAACTTCCGAGACTCTGTTCTGTGATTTTTATAAAGATATTGTACAGTCTTACCGCGATTTGCCAAAAGTATATAATCAGTGGTGCTCTGTCGTAAGATGGGAGAAAGAGACACGTCCGTTCTTACGTTCCAGAGAATTTTTATGGCAGGAGGGGCATACTGCTCATGCAACCGCAGAGGAAGCAGAGGAGAGAACAGTGCAGATGTTAAACCTTTATGCAGATTTCTGTGAGGAGGTTTTAGCAATGCCGGTCATCCGTGGACAGAAGACTGAGAAGGAGAAGTTTGCAGGAGCAGAGGCAACTTACACCATTGAAGCATTAATGCACGATGGAAAGGCACTGCAGTCCGGTACCAGCCATAACTTTGGTAACGGATTTGCAAAAGCGTTCGGTATTCAGTATACCGATAGAGACAATAAATTGCAGTATGTTTATCAGACTTCCTGGGGTATGACAACCCGTCTGATTGGAGCTATCATTATGGTACATGGCGATGATTCTGGTCTGGTACTGCCGCCAAGAATTGCACCGGTGCAGGCAATGGTAATTCCAATCCAGCAGCAGAAAGAAGGTGTATTAGACACCGCAAAAGAAGTCTGTGAACGCATTGGAAAGGTCTGTCGGGCAAAATTAGATGATTCTGATAAGAGTCCGGGTTGGAAATTCTCTGAGCAGGAGATGCGTGGAATTCCGGTTCGTATTGAACTTGGTCCGAAGGATATTGCAGCAGGAAAATGTGTGGTAGTACGTCGTGACACCAGAGAAAAGATAGAAGTGGCATTAGATGCGTTAGAGACAGAAATTCCGAAACTGTTAGAGACGATTCAGAAGGATATGTTTGAACGTGCAAGGGCTCATCGTGATGCGCATATCTGGGATGCACATAACTATGAAGAATTCAAAACAATCGCGGCAGAAAAACCTGGTTTTATCCGTGGTATGTGGTGTGAGGATCAGGCCTGTGAGGATAAAATAAAAGAAGATCTAGCAGTGACATCTCGTTGTATGCCATTCCATGATCAGGAGCAGATTGCATCAACCTGTGTCTGCTGTGGAAAACCGGCACATAAATTAGTATATTGGGGAAAAGCATATTAATAGTTATCGTGCTTCTTGAGGAATGAATGCCGGAAGTACTTGTTATTTCCGGCTGACTATCCCAATGAAGCGGTATATTAATATAAGATAAAAGGTACCGTGACAGATTTTGAAGAAGGTTGGTATGATAGATAGCAAAGAATAAGTTATTTTTTTACACAAAAATGGTAACGTTTCCGGTAGCGTTTTTATATTTAAGGGGGAAGGTATATGGAGAAATATTATAATGGAGTGGTGGAACAGCTGTTAGCCGGTCTGGGGAGTACGTCGTATAACAGTTTTCTGGTTCGGTATGGAGGGGAGTTTTCCATCCGCAATCTAGGGATTGTGGCAGAACTGGAAAAAAGGAATGATATTTATTTTTCTGTACATGAATTTTGCAGTGGGGAGATTGCCGGCGGATATGAGCCGTATCTTTCTATTATCTGTGATATGTTCCGCAAACATATGACGGGAGATTTTGAAGATTTTTTGGAAGAGTGTGATGTATATTATCTGCATCGCCCGGTTATTTTAAGCTATTTTAATACCGGTGTCTGTGAGAGGGAAGAACCGGTACTGTTAGACGAAGCAGCTTATGAACAGGAGCGTATGGCAAATGCGTTAGAGAATATGCTTCTTCGTTTGGCAAAAGAATGTCCCATTCTCATTCTTTTGAATCGATTTCAGTTTGCGACAAGAAGTACGATGGTATTGACTTATCGTCTTATTTCAGGCGGTAACAAAAACATTGGTTTACTTTTGGGCATCAATGACATGCTTTCCATGCCGGAGTTTTTAACGGCGGAGTGGGAGGCTATTTACGAGAAACTGGATGACGGAAGCAGGGTTTATCATATCGGTAATTCGGGAAAGAAAAGTGACCGGACTCCTGAAAATACGGAAAATGGTGAGTATGGCAACAGAGAGACGTATCAGAAGCTGAGTAATATGGTGGAGCTTTTGGATTTTGAGCAGGCGTCTTATCTGCTGCGTAACATAGAGCGCAGAATAAAGTTTGACAATCTTAAAGTAGAGGATGAAGTCAAATATAAGATGATGCGTCTGTTAGCCCATGTTTCCATCTTAATACAGGATATTTCTAAAGCATTGGAAATTTGTGAGGATTTAGAGAAAATCCATCTGCCCCAAAAAGAATGGGAATGCCGATTTGAACAGGATTACCTGGTTGCCACGGCATATATGTATCAGGGAAAGCTGCCGGAGGCATTAGGTTATGCGAAGATGGCATTAGAAGCAGCAGAAAAGTTACAGGATGATTACCGAATCTTTTTGGCGGAATTGATGGAAGCAGAGATACAGATGTCCGGCTGGTATAATATCTTTTTCTGTGCCCAGGATGTGAAGGTCAGTGATAATCTGATTGAAAAATTGATGAAATACAATTTTAAAAATCATCTGGCGCATGTTTACGTTTATGCCTATGATAATAAGCCGGAGATTGTGGCGAAAGCATACCGTTCGGAGGAACTGCTTTTATATTTCAGCAAGGGGATTCGGATTGCAAAAGAGATTGGAAACGAACATCTGATTAATATGGCTTACCAGAAGAATATTATGCTTGCATCCACCAATGGTATGTATGAAATTTCTCTGCTTTATTCCATACGGACATTTGAGGCGTTGCGCAACAAGGCTTCCGTAGAGGCGGGAAGAATTTATTCCGGTGTTGCGTATAATCTATGTGCTATAGGAGAAAATGAAAGAGCAAAGAAATATTACGACAAAGCAATCTGCCTGTTTTACCAACTGCGCAAATCGGAGGATATTGCTGAAGTACAGTATAACAAAGCATTAAACTGCATTATGTGCGGGGAATACAGCGAGGCGGAAACCTATCTGACGTGGTGTATGAAGGCAGTGGAAAAACTGCATTTAAACAGTCTGCGCGTCTGCAATTTGTCAAAACTGTATGGGCTTTTGGCACTTGTTTCTATTTTACAGGAAAACAGATTCCACTGTGAGCGGTATCTTGATAACTGCAGACAGTTTCTGAATTATGTGTTAGAAAAGGAGAAACTCGGTGGAGATATCGGCGCGGTACATGATTATGCAAAAATTGATGATGATATGTTCTTATTTACTTTCTCTAAAGCGTTGTTAGCTCATTATGATGGCGAGGAGGAGCGGGCAGCAGAGCTGTATGAAAAGGCAGAGGAATATTTAAAACATTCCGAGGGAAATCAGTTTTTTAGTCAGGCGCTATTTCGCAGATGCAGGATGGAATGCTTTTTTGCCCTGAAAAAAGAGCAGCTTTATGAAGAAGAGAAGACAGTATTGCAGCAGTATGAGGAGTCGCAGCGTAGTACCTTTGGAAGTCTGATGGAGGAAATTATTAGAAAGCTGCCGCCTGTAGAGGAAACTCTAAAGAAGATTACCATACAGGAATTAGATGAGCTGTTATGGCAGGAAAGCATGGTGTTAGCATATAAGAGTAAAAAAAGACAGTTGGACTTTATTTCCACATGGCAGAATTTGATTGACGTGACAGGAGTCAGTGCAAAGGAAATGATGGAAGCTGTGATGAAAACTTTCCTCAACCACTTTAATGTGGATTGCGCCGTTTATGTACGCTATATAGAAAGAAAACCACAGGTGCTTTTTAATAATACCGGAAAGGAAATGAAACCGGAGATATTAGAGGAACTAGAATTCTCCTTAAAGCAAAATGCAGGGGGCTTTGTCATTTCTAAAATCAGCAGTAATTATGCGGAGCATCAGGATGTTGCATCTCTGTTTGGAGAGGATGATGTCTGCTCTATGGTGGCAGTGCCTTTTTTTAATAATGAAAAAATAGAGAGTTTTCTTATTACCTATGTGCTTATGAAGGATAACTGGCATTCTTCTGTTAACCGTTACATGCTAGACGAAGATGATCTGAGTATGTATCAGCTGTTATTCCGTGAGGTAAAGTATTCTTTGAATAGAATCGATGCTTATGATAAAATATATGAGATGAACACCAGACTATATCTCTCGGCAGTGACAGACCAGCTTACCGGTATCTACAACCGTGAGGGGTTCTACCGGAAGTTAAATTCCATGTTAGGAGAGTTTGAACGCGGGGAGAGAAATTCCCAACTTGGGCTGATGTTTATTGACCTCGATAACTTTAAGCATTATAATGATACTTTCGGACATGATGTGGGCGATTTGATTCTGATAAAAATGGCAGAGATTTTCAAAGAATTAAGCGAAGACCGTGGATTTGTCTGCCGTTATGGCGGTGATGAGTTTATTATTGTATTCTATAATGCGGATAAGCTGTTGTTAGAAAAATGGGCAAAGCAGATTTATACCATGATTGCAGAAGCAGAGGGCTTTGAAAAGGAAATCTCGGAGAGTCTGGGGAAAAAGGTTTCCATTGCGAAAGAACAGAGGATTTCCTGTTCCATCGGAATTGTGGCAAAAGAAAACATCGGGGACGAAGATGAGATTAATACGCTGATTAAGCAGGCAGATAACTTGCTTTACACAATAAAAACATCAACCAAAGGAACGTACCGTATATGAAAATCATTTTGCCGGAAAAAGTAAGCTATATCATAAAAACCTTAGGAGAACAAGGTTATGAAGCATATGCCGTGGGTGGCTGTGTGCGGGATACCATGTTAGGAAGGACGCCGAAGGACTGGGATATTACCACTTCGGCGAAACCGGAGCAGGTAAAGGCACTTTTCCGGCATACCATTGACACCGGTATCCAGCATGGAACGGTGACGGTCATGTTAGAGCATGAGGGCTTTGAGGTGACAACTTACCGTATTGACGGAGAATATGAAGATGCAAGGCATCCGAAGGAGGTACGCTATACCTCTGATCTGTTAGAGGATTTAAAACGCCGGGATTTTACTATCAATGCCATGGCATATAATGAGTCAGAGGGACTTGTGGATGCATTTGACGGGACAGGAGATTTAAAAAGAGGCATTATCCGCTGTGTGGGATGCGCAAAAGAACGTTTTTCAGAGGATGCTTTAAGAATGCTTCGGGCAGTGCGTTTTTCAGCGCAGCTGGGCTTTTCTGTGGAGGCTGCTACAAGGGAAGCAATTTCAGAGCTTGCCCCCAATATTGCAAGGGTCAGCGCCGAGCGAATCCAGGTGGAACTGGTAAAACTTCTCATTTCAGATTATCCTGAAAAAATAAGGGATGCTTATGAAACAGGTCTCACAAGAATATTTTTGCCTGAATTTGATGAGATGATGAATACGGCACAGGAGAATCCACATCATTGCTATACAGTGGGAGAGCATACGATAGAAGCATTAAAGAAAATTTCGGCGGATAAGGTGCTGCGTATTACAATGCTGTTACATGATGTGGCAAAACCACTTTGCCGCACCACAGACGAGAATGGAATTGATCATTTTTACAATCATCCGGTATTAGGCAGTGAAGTGGCGAAAAAAATTTTGCGGCGGTTAAAATTTGATAATGACACGACAAATAGGGTCTGCACGCTGATACGATGGCATGACGACAATCCGGAGCTTAACGAGCGCTGTGTCAGACGAGCGATAAGCCGCATTAATGTAGATTATTATCCTGATTTATTTGAGGTAAAAAAGGCAGATATCTTAGCGCAGAGCACATTTCGCAGAGAAGAAAAATTAGCCTACATTGAGGGCTATGAAAAGATATACCGGGAAATTTTAGAAAAACAACAGTGTCTTACCATAAAACAACTGGCAGTAACGGGAAGCGACCTTATTGCAGAAGGCATGAAGCCGGGAAAAGAAATCGGAGTCATGCTGAAAAAATTATTAGAACAGGTATTAGAACAGCCGGAATTGAATACAAAAGAGAATTTGCTGAAACTGGTTCATAATTTAGATACCCCTCTCATATGATGAATAGACACGGTGGAAAACCGTGGAAACATCATATTGGAGGGGTTCCTTATGTATAATCGTCCGGAACAGATATTAGAACAGTATGACCTGGAATTAGGTTCCATTTCGAAGGGTCGGGAAAGCTATCATTGTGATACGAATCAGGGACAGAAGGTCTTGCGGGAATATAGAGGTTCAAAAGAGAGAGCGGAGTTTTTGACGGAAATGCTATCTTACCTAAGAGGACAGGGACTTTTAGTCCCCACTGTGATAAGGACAAGGGAAGAAAGTCCTGTTGCGGTAGATGAGGATGAAACAAAATACATGCTGACGGATTTATTTACCGGAGCAGAATGTGATACCAAAAGCAGAGAAGATATGCTAGAGGCGGTGCGCTGCCTTGCCAAGTTACATAATGTGTCGGAACAGTATGGCGGAGAAGTGCCAGAGTTTGTAAAGACAGAGCCGAATTCGCTTTTACAGCTTTATGAAAAGCACAACAGGGAACTTCGGAAGGTGCGGAACTATGTTCACGACAAGAAAAAGAAAAATGAGTTTGAGATGCTGTTTGCGGGGCAGTATGCAGGATTTATGGAAAAAGCAGGAGAGATTACAGCTTTGCTAAGGGAGATACAGCCGGAAGAAAGAACTTTTGGTTTCTGTCACGGAGACTATAATCAGCACAATGTAATTTTTTCGAGACAAGGAATTGCTATTGTGAATTTTGACTGCTTTTCCTATCATGTCAGAGTCAGTGATCTTGCGAATTTCTTGCGAAAAATGATGGAAAAAAACAATTGGAATACCGGACTTGGAATGGATTTTATCCGGGCTTATGACGAAGTACGCAGACTTTCTGGGCAGGAGCTGCGTTATTTGTATCTCTATCTGGCTTATCCAGAAAAGTTCTGGAAAATTGCCAACCGTTATTATAATTCCCATAAAGCATGGCTTTCCGGCAGAAATATTGAAAAGCTAGAGAAGGTTATTGCGCAGGAAGGGGCAAGAGAGCAGTTCCTTCAGATGCTCTTTCACTTTACCGCTTGATAAAATTCATGTATAATAAATAAGCGTAAATAATTTGGTTTGACAGAGAAAAGCAGGTGGGTACATTGAAGATAAAAAAAATGCTGGTAGTTTCCGTCCTTTTTCTTACCGTATTGCTTGCGGCATGCGGAAACGAAAAAAAGAGAGTGGTAACAGGGCAGTATTATAATCCGAACCAAGTGGAGAAGGAGACGGAGGAGACAGAAACGGAAGAACCGGATGCGGCAGAAAATGCAGATAGCATTGCCACACTAGGCACAGACCAGTTTATGATTGTAAATAACGATATGACGAAAGAAAGTCTGGTGCTAAAGCAGCTTGTTTCCGGAAAAGAGTATGTTTACAATTATACGCTTGCTACCCGGTTCCTGGACAAATACGGAAATCGTGCAACGGTATTTTATTTTGAACCGGGCAGGGTGATTTCGGTTCGGGAAAAAGACAATCAGGGAAAAGTGATGGAAGTACAGATTTCCGATAAGGTTTGGGAATATTCGGATGTGACACATTATTCTTATGATGAGGAGAGAGGGATTTTTCAGATAGGTGAAGACAGGTATTCCTATGATGAAAATCTTTTTATTCATGCAGACGGTGATGTGAAGAAGTTAGCAGACTTAACCGAGATGGATACCATCCGTCTAGTGGGAGTTGGAAAAGAACTGATTTCTGTTGCCGTTACCACCGGACACGGAGAACTGGTTTTGAAAAATACGGAGCTGTTTGAAGGCAGTTTTATTCAGGTAGGCAGTAAAATTTTTGCGGAAATCACACCGGATATGACACTGGAAGTTCCGGAGGGAACTTATACGGTGACGGTGGCAAATAACGGATATGGCGGAAGCACAGATGTTACGATTGAAAGTGGGAAAAAGAAAAAGCTAGATTTGGATAAATTAAAGGGAGAAGGCCCTAAAACAGGAAATATTCTTTTTGCAGTAGATGTAGAGGGGGCTATTTTGCAGATAGATGGAAAGGTAATGGATTACAGCGAACCGATTCCGCTGCAGTATGGGGTACATACGCTGACGGTTACTGCAGATGATTATGATACTTTCAGCAAAAAGCTGTTTGTCAATTCAGAGGAGGCAACCATTGTTATTGGGCTTTCGGGGCATGAGGGGACATCTTCGCAGGAACAAACGGCAGATACCTCTGAAAATACAGAGCAGGAGAATACAACGGCAGGCAATGTGGAACCGGGTTCTCTTGCAGGCTCTTCGGCAGGAACGCTTGCAGGAAGCCAGACTTCGGGTACAGCGGAGACGGGAAGCGGCACTTCTACGGGAACAACCGACAGTACTTCTACGGGAACAAGCGACAGTACTTCTACAGGAACCGATACTTCTACGGGAAGCAGTACTTCCACAGGAACAAGTACGGACAGCAGCACGGATTATCTGTCCACATTGTCAGAGTTACTATCCCTTTTGACTGGCGAGAGTCAGTAGAAAGAGAATTGTACAAAATTCAGAGGAAATAGTACTTGAAAAAACAAGGCAGCAAAGATAATATAAACATAAAGAGAATATAGGAGGAACGGAAAGAATGGGATACAAAGAAAATTATGAAGCATGGCTGAATAATCCATACTTCGACGAAGCAACCAGAGCAGAACTTAAGGGCATTGCGGGAGACGAAAAAGAGATTGAGGAACGTTTTTATATGGATCTCGAATTTGGTACTGCTGGATTAAGAGGTATTATCGGAGCAGGAACCAACCGCATGAACATCTATACGGTTCGTAAGGCAACACAGGGACTGGCGAATTATATCTGCAACGTAAAAGGACAGAAGAAAGGGGTTGCAATTGCCTACGATTCCAGAAGAATGTCACCGGAATTTGCGGATGAAGCAGCACTCTGCCTTGCAGCTAATGGCATTAAGGCGTATGTATTTGAGAGCTTAAGACCTACACCAGAGCTTTCTTATGCAGTGCGTAAGTTAGGATGTATTGCAGGTATTAATATTACGGCAAGCCATAACCCGCCGGAATACAACGGTTATAAGGTATACTGGGAGGACGGAGCACAGATTACACCTCCTCACGATACCGGCATCATGGATGAGGTAAAAAAAGTAACCGATTATGCCACTGTAAAAACCATGCCTTTAGAGGAGGCAAAAGCAGCAGGCTTGTATCAGGTCATTGGAGCGGATATTGATGATCCATACATCGCAGAATTAAAAAAATTAGTACTGCACCAGGACTGCATTGACAAAGTAGGCGCTGACATGAAAATCGTATACAGCCCGCTTCACGGAACCGGAAATATTCCGGTGCGCCGCGTGTTAAAGGAGCTTGGCTTTAAAAATGTTTATGTTGTACCGGAACAGGAACTTCCTGATGGTGAATTCCCTACGGTAAGCTATCCGAATCCGGAAGCTGCGGAAGCATTTGAATTAGGACTTGCTTTGGGTAAAAAGGTGGACGCAGACTTAATTCTTGCCACAGACCCGGATGCAGACCGTCTTGGTGTATACGTAAAGGATTCTAAGACCGGAGAATACCACAGCCTTACCGGAAATATGTCAGGCTGTCTGATTGGTGATTATGTGATTGGACAGAGAAAAGAGATTTCAGGATTGCCGAAGGATGGTGCGTTTATCCGTTCCATCGTATCTACGAACATGGCAGATGCCATTGCAGAATACTACGGCATTGAATTAGTGGAAGTCCTTACCGGATTTAAGTTTATCGGTCAGAAGATATTAGAGTTTGAAAAGACAGGGAAAGGCACGTACCTCTTTGGTATGGAGGAAAGCTATGGCTGCCTTACCGGAACCTATGCCAGAGATAAAGATGCCATTGTAGCATCCATGACCTTATGTGAAGCAGCAGCTTATTATAAGACAAAGAATATGACTCTTTGGGATGCAATGCTTGCCATGTATGAGAAATATGGTTACTATAAGGATGATGTAACCTCCATTACCTTAAAGGGTATTGAAGGTCTAGCAAAGATACAGGAGATTATGAATACCTTAAGGGAGAATGCACCGGCAGAAATCGGTGGTTATAAGGTAACTGCGGTTCGTGATTACAAGAAAGATACGATTACAGATACTGCAACAGGAGCAGTGAAACCTACCGGACTTCCGTCTTCTAATGTACTTTACTATGAAATGAACGATGGGGCGTGGGTATGCGTCAGACCGTCCGGTACAGAGCCGAAGGTAAAATTCTATCTTGGTGTTAAGGGTACTTCTTTAGAGGATGCCGATAAGAAGTCAAAAGACCTGTCGGAAGCAGTTCATGCGATGATTGATAAAATGTTATAGACGCCATTTGTGGAAAATAGCAAGCAAAATCAAGAAAAATGCCCTAAAAATGGGGATTTTTCTTGACAAAGAAGAGAAAAACAAGTATAAATAATGAAGTAGGTTTTATCACAAAACCAAATTCAAATTTATTGTGAAAATCCAGAGGAGGAATTTTTAACATGAACAAAGCAGAATTAGTTGCAGCAATGGCTGAAAGAACTGAATTAAGCAAAAAAGACGCTGAAGCAGCATTAAAAGCATTCACAGATGTTGTTGCTGAGGAATTAAAAAAAGGTGAGAAAATCCAGTTAGTAGGATTCGGTACATTCGAAGTAGCTGAGAGAGCTGAGAGAACAGGTAGAAACCCACAGAGCGGTGCAGAGATGGTTATTCCGGCATCTAAAGCTCCTAAGTTCAAAGCAGGTAAAGCATTAAAAGATATGGTAAACGCATAAGTTTTTATGAATGTTATCAGGGCGGATTTCGTAGTAACGGAATCCGCCTTCTGTTTTTAAACTATTAACAGCTATCTTGAGTGGATAGATAAAATATATGCAAAAAAAGGAAAGGTATGACAACATGAGATTAGACAAATATTTAAAGGTATCTCGATTGATTAAACGCCGTACTGTGGCAAATGAAGCATGTGATGCAGGACGTGTCACTGTAAATGGTAAACCGGCGAAAGCCTCCGTAAATGTTAAGGTGGGAGATATTATTGAAATCGCATTCGGTACAAAAACGGTAAAGGTACGGGTGCTTTCTATTCAGGATACGACTAAGAAGGATGAAGCAAAGGATTTGTTTGAATATATAGCATAAATGGAGAACCCTCCTAATATACTTAAGAAAGTATGGATGATGTCAGGAGGGTATCAAAATGGATGAAAGAAACAGCAGTGTGGCAAAGTCTCACAAAGTACTTTTGGTAAATCGCAGCAGCGGCGCATTTTCCGGTGTGGTGGATGTACTGTCCTTTGATGTGGCAGAGATTTTACTAGAGACAGAGATGGGAATGCTTCTGATAAAGGGACATGACCTTCATGTAAATAGATTAAGTCTGGAAAAAGGCGAGATTGATATTGAAGGAAGAATTGACAGTCTTACTTACTCTGAGGTAAAGAATGCCGGAAAGCAGGCAGAGTCCTTGTTAGGAAGGTTGTTTAAATAATGAGCGTCAGTGAAACCATTGGACAGGAAGCAGTACTTTTGGGAACTTCCATATTGTTAGGTGCAGCGCTGTTTCTGGTGTATGATGTGTTACGGATTTTAAGACGTGTCGTGCCTCATGGAAATCTGTGGATTGGTTTGGAGGATTTTATTTACTGGCTGATTTGTACCGCAGCTGTTTTTGTGTTACTTTATCGGGAAAATGATGGTATGGTGCGCGGATTTGCTTTCGGAGGAATTGTTATCGGAATGCTGCTTTACTATGTCATTTTAAGCCGGTGGATGATTAAGGTAAATGTTTTTGTTTTAAGCAGGGTGTGTGGACTGTTTAAAAAGATTTTAGGGGGGATTTTCGGTCCTCCTGCAAAAATTGGGAAGAAATTCACAGTTTTTTTGATAAAACGATTGAAAAAAGTATGGCGAGCGGTTAAAATGGGCTTATGTAAACTCTGAAAGAAGGGAAATGGCTATGGCAGGTTCTAGGCGTAGAAGAAAAAACAATAATCGGGCAGGAAAGCTCTGTATAGGCATGATTGTTTTTGCATTTGTGGCAGTGATGTCTGTTCAGATTGTCAGGATTTCTCAAAAGGATAAGGAATATCAGGAAAAACAGGCAGTTTTAGAGAAACAGTTAGAAGAAGAGGCAAAGAGAGCCGAGGAACTTGAGGATTATGAAGCTTATACAAAGTCCCAGGAGTATGTGGAAGATACGGCGAAGAGTAAGTTAGGACTTGCATATGAAAACGAAATTATTTTCAAAGAAGAAGAATAACACTTATGACAGGCAAATTATAAAAGCAGCAGTGAACATGGCATGGCCGTCTATTTTAGAGTCCTTTTTTATTGCCTTTGCAGGTTTAGTGGACTCTTTTATGGTGAGCAGTATCGGCGCTGAGGCAGTGGCAGCTGTTGGATTAACGACCCAGCCTAAATTTATAGGTATGGCGTTTTTTATTGCAATGAATGTCGCTCTTTCGGCATTAGTGGCAAGACGTAAGGGAGAGGGAAACAGAGACAGGGCGAATGTCCTTCTCTTGACTGCATTGTGTATGGTTTTTGTGGGAACCATCATTATCAGTACAGCCTTTGTGGCAGGTGCAGATTGGATTATAGAACTGTGCGGTTCTACTGTTGATACCCATGATACAGCGGTGGTCTATTTTCGCATTATTATGGGAGGCATGTTTTTTAATGTAGTGCTGATGGCAATTAATGCTGCTCAGCGAGGTGCGGGAAATACCAAAATTACTATGACCACCAATTTGACATCAAGTGTGGTGAATATTGCGGCAAACTATCTTTTGATTGAGGGACATTTAGGCTTTCCGGCACTGGGGATTTGCGGTGCGGCCATTGCAACGGTGACAGGCTCTGTTGTTGGCTGCATGATGAGTATCTGCTCTATCTGCAGGAAGGATGGCTATATCAATGTTTCCTATATGCTAGAACGTAAATTAAAGCCTCTTGTAGTGGCATTAAAAAACATCTTTAAGGTAGGGTATAGTGTTTTTTTTGAACAGATTTTGATGCGTATTGGTTTTATGATGACGGCGGTAATGGCGGCACACCAGGGAACCAATGCAATGGCCGCACATCAGGTGGGCATGAATATCATGGCATTATCTTTTTCCTTTGGGGATGGACTTCAGGCGGCGGCAGTGGCACTTATCGGCTATAGCTTAGGAAGAGGGGATAAAGAACTGGCAAAGGCATATGGAAAAACTTGCCGCATGTTAGGGGCAGGGATTGCTGTAATCCTGACGCTGATTTATTTCTTTGGAGCGAGGGGGCTTTATCAACTGTTTTTTGAGGAAGAGGAGATTATTGAAATTGGTGTCAGTATTATGAACGTGATTATTCTGGTGGTAATCTTTCAGATTTCCCAGGTGATTTATATGGGCTGCCTACGGGGAGCAGGAGATACGCTTTATACGGCTGTAGCATCTACTATCAGCGTAACGTTAATTCGGACATTAGGTTCTTATGTCTGTGGATATGTTCTTGAACTTGGGATTGTGGGAATCTGGATGGGAGTTCTTTTTGATCAGGTATCCCGTTTCATATTTGCTTCCACCCGGTTTAGGGCGGGAAAATGGACGCAGATTAAGATATAAGTATGAATTTCTTAAAAAAGGTGAGACAATTTTAAGTCCCTCTAAAAGACATAGAAAATGGAATTTTGGCGAAAAGTTTTTTAAAAGTATTCCCTGCTTTGACAAAGATTTTCTCTTTGGACTCCTATAATGGGTTTCACTCACGTTTTGAAAACCAACTTTTGGGCAACGAAAAACGATGGGGTAAAACTTGAAAAGGAAAGAAGGAGAGAAAACATGAAGAAGACAAATGCAAAACAAATGATACTTGGCGTGTTAGGAAGTTTTGTCTGCGGGGGGAGTATCATGGGATGCTATCCGCTGGTACCAGCATATTTTGCCGCATTATATTTAGAACATGTCAGTGGCTTGTTGTTGTTAGGTTTTATGTACATAGGAATGCTTTTTTTCATGCCCCTGACTGCAGCGGTAAAATATGGGGTGGTCTTGTTAGTGATTGCCGGAGCAATCCGGTTAGTAGAGTGGGCGCAGGAGGGGTGTCCTGCGTTTCTTGCAGGAATTTTAGCGGCGGTGTCTACCCTTATTTTGTCCTTTTGCGGCAGTCTGCTAGAATGGAAAAATCAACCAGACACGGCAGCAGTGTTTTTAGAAACGCTGTTTATTTTTGGGGCAGTGGTTTTATTGAACCGCATCTTTCACGGTTTGATGGAATACCGACCGCCGGAGAGTATACCGGAGAAAACGAAAGAACGTGGGAACGAGGAAAGATTGATGAATTACGCAGAGTCTTTTCAGGGGTTGTCCCACATTTTTTATACGATGAGCCAGAAAAAAAACAGGTATACGGCAGAGGAATTAGGTCAGATACAAAATGAACTGACAGGGAAGATGTGTACTTCCTGTGAATCCTGTGCAATCTGTTGGGAGAGAGATGCCACACCTCTCTATGGGATTCTTTCGGAAATAATATCTTCTATCTGGCATGCGGGGGTGCCGGGAGAGGAGCAGGAGAAGGAATTAAGCCATTACTGTCCGAAAAGCAGGGATATGGTGGAGGAAGCCGTCCATGTATTTGAGAGGGTGAATTTGAACCGGGCATGGTACAACCGCCTGCTTGAAAACCGCCAGGTGATAGCAGAGCAGTTAGATGCTATGGCATATATTATGAAAGATTGTGCCAGAGAGGAAAAGGTGTTAGACAGGGAAGAGCGTGGTGCCTTAGCAGAAATCCGGTATCGGGCAAAGGAACACGGTATCGTGATTGAGGACATGCACCTGATAGAGACGGTGGAGGGAAAGTTAAAGTTAGAATCATCCTTAAGAAGCCGGATGGGAGGATGTATTTCCATGAAAACCTTTGCTGCAGCAGTTAGTCGTGCGTTGGACAAAAAGATGAGACTTCCTGCGGATACAAAGACTTTCATTTCCAAAGAGGCTGCAGAGTTTGTATTGTATGAGGATACGCTATACCGTAATGTGCAGGGCATTGCCCGGCTGAAAAAGGACGGAGCTAAAATTTCCGGGGATAATTTTTCTTTTTTGGAATTAGAACGTGGAGACCTGGTGTTAGGGCTTTCTGACGGTATGGGCTCTGGCAGCAGTGCCTGCAAGGAAAGCGAAATGGTACTGGATTTACTGGAACGTTTTTTGGAGGCGGGTTTTTCTGTGGAGACAGCTATCCGTATGATGAATTCTGCGATGGTAATGCGGGGGGACAATGACCTTTATTCTACTGTTGACTTGTGTAAAGTGAACTTGTATACAGGTATGGCAGATTTTTATAAAATCGGAGCGGCAGCAACCTTTATCAAACGTGCTGATGAAGTGGAATGTATTACATCATCGAGTCTTCCGGTGGGAGTGGAGACACAGTTTGAAATTGAAAAGGAACAGCGAAAATTAGAAAACGGCGATTTTGTTGTCATGGTGACAGATGGTGTGTTAGAATACTTACATGTTCCAAAACCAGAGGAAACGATGCAGGAAATCATAGAGGGCATACAGACAAACAATCCAGGTATTTTGGCAAAGCGGATTATGGAACGGGTCATGCTTTTTACGGGAGGAAAGGCAGCGGATGATATGACGGTGCTTACTACCTGCATTTGGGAGAAATAGATGACAGAACGTGTGATGAAATGGATAAAAACAGAAGCTTTGATAGCAGAAGGAGATTGTGTGATAGCAGGTGTTTCGGGGGGGGCAGACTCCGTGTGCCTGCTGCTTCTTCTGTTAGAGCTGCAAGAGAAACTACAGTTTAATCTCTGTGTGGTTCATGTGGAGCATGGAATCCGGGAACAGGAGAGCAGGGAAGATGCTGCTTTTGTAGAAACATTGTGCGAAAGATACCAGATACCCTGTCACACCTATGCCGTGGATGTGCCATCCTATGCGAAGAAAAAGGGCTTAGGCTTAGAGGAAGCCGCAAGAATCAAGCGGTATGAATGTTACGAAAAGGAAATTGCACGGTTCAAAGGGCAATTTGAAAGGATTAAAGTGGCACTGGCACATCATGCAGATGACAATGCGGAAACCTTGTTGTTTCAGATGGTGCGGGGAAGCGGAATCGAAGGACTTGCAGGAATGCGGGCAAAGCGGCCTTTTGTATCCGGGGCTGAGATTATCCGCCCGCTTTTAAACGTGCAAAGGCAGGAGATTGAAGCATATCTGAAAGAGACGGGGCAGGAGTATCGGACAGATTCCACGAATTTGGACACGGATTACAGCAGAAATCGTATTCGCCATGAGATTTTGCCGGAGCTTTCCAAGGTGAATGTAAAGGCAGTCAGTCATATAAACCAGAGTGCGAGACTGCTGCAGCAGGTAGCAGATTATTTAAAAGAACAGACGAAAGCGGCGGAGAAAGAGTGTTGCCGTTTCGAGGAAACGTTTTCAGACGGAGAGAAAACGTTTGCACCGGAAAATGGCTCCGATGGGAAGAAGTATCCTTCGTATGAGAAGAAGTGTGTAAGGATTGAAGCAGACAGCTTCTTGAATTATCCCGAGCTGATACAGACGGAATTGCTTCACAGACTTCTGGGAAAAATATCCGGCAGCAGTAAGGACATCGGGGCGGTGCATGTGGAGGCTGTGAGGAAACTGTTTTATAAACAAGTTGGCCGAAGTATAAATCTGCCCTATGGAATAGAGGGGAAACGGATTTATGAAGGTGTCTGTCTGGTAAATAATCGCGTGGGATTAGATGCCAATGTTTCTCAAAAAGAAAAGTCCCGGAAAATAGAGAAAGCGGAGGAAATATACTGTCTGACACAGCAGGAATGGTGTAAGTTAGAGGCGGGAGAGACCGTTACGATTAACCTTCCTGACGGACAGATGTTTTTCCGCATTCTGAATGTTTCCGGAGAAATTGGGCAAATTCATAAAAAAAAGTATACGAAATGGCTGAATTATGATAAGATAAAAGGTGATTTGCAGGTGAGAAGGCGCAGGGAAGGAGATTATCTGACCGTAGACCTGCAGGGGCATAGAAAGAAACTGAAAGAATATTTTGTGAATGAAAAAATTCCCCGGGAGAAACGGGAGACTATGTGGCTGCTGACAGCAGAGGCTCACGTTATCTGGGTGATTGGCGGGCGTATCAGTGCATGTTATAAAATAGACGAAGAAACAAAAAGAATCTTAGAAATACAGATGGTCGGAGGAAATTATAATGAAAATTAAGAAGATTCATGTTCATCTTTCAGAGGAAGAAATCGAAACAAGAATAAAGGAATTAGGCGCACAGATTAGTGCAGAATATGGAGATGAGCCGGTATGTCTCATCTGTATTTTAAAGGGCTCTGTATTTTTTACCTGCGAGCTGGCAAAGCGCATTACTTCGCCGGTAGAAATCGAGTTTATGTCTGTTTCAAGCTACGGCGCAGGTACTTCATCAAGCGGTGTCGTAAAGATTGTGCAGGATTTATCTACCAGCATCGAGGGAAAGAATGTATTAGTAATTGAAGATATCATTGATTCAGGAAGAACCTTGAATTATTTGCTGCAAAATTTGAAAACAAGAAATCCAAAGAGTCTGAAATTATGTACCCTGTTAGATAAGCCGGATCGTCGCGTTGTACAGGTAGATGTGGATTATGTTGGTTTTGTAATTCCAGATGAATTTGTAGTGGGATATGGTTTAGACTATGATCAGCATTATAGAAATCTGCCATATATTGGATTTGTGGAGATAGAGGAATAAAGGAGAAGCGGGTTGAATAGGAAAAGTAGTTTTAAAGGATTTGGAATTTATCTTATATTGATTTTGGCTGTGGTAGCAATCTGGTATTGGTTAGATGGCACTTCAGCAACCAACAATTACACGAGAGAAAAGTTTGAAGAGGCGGTAGAATCCGGCAGCGTGGCGCAGGTTCATGTTGTGCCCAACAGAGAGGTGCCGACAGGAAGCGTGCAGATTACCTTTACCGACGGAACGAGTCAGGTGCTTCTGGTATCGGACGTGGCAGAGATTGAAGAGTATATGCGGGAACAGGGAATAAAAGATTATACCGTGCAAAATCCCCCGGAAGAGAGCTGGATTATGACGCTGCTTCCGTATCTGATTATTTTTGCAGCTATGTTCATTTTCTTTATGATTATGACGAATCAGGCTGCGGCAAATTCAGGTGGCGGCAACAAGATGATGAATTTCGGAAAGAGCCGTGCGAAAATGATGATGGATGACCCGGAGAAACGGGTGACTTTTGCTAATGTGGCAGGATTAAAAGAAGAAAAAGAGGAATTGGAAGAAATCGTAGATTTCCTACGGGCTCCGAAAAAATATACCAAATTAGGGGCAAGAATCCCCAAAGGCGTACTTTTAGTAGGCCCTCCGGGAACAGGTAAAACCCTTCTTGCCAAAGCGATTGCGGGTGAAGCAGGTGTGCCGTTTTTTAGCATCTCCGGTTCCGATTTTGTGGAAATGTTTGTCGGTGTCGGTGCTTCCCGTGTGAGAGATTTGTTTGAAGAAGCGAAAAAGAATGCTCCCTGTATCGTGTTTATCGACGAGATTGATGCTGTGGCAAGACGTCGTGGAACCGGTATGGGCGGCGGACATGACGAACGTGAGCAGACCTTAAACCAGATGCTAGTAGAGATGGACGGTTTTGGTGTCAATGAGGGGATTATCGTCATGGCGGCGACAAACCGTGTGGACATCTTAGATCCGGCAATTATGCGTCCGGGACGTTTTGACAGAAAAGTGTATGTGGGACGGCCGGATATCGGAGGCAGGGAAGAAATTCTTCATGTCCATGCAAAGAATAAACCTTTAGGGGATGACGTGGATTTAAAACAGATTGCCCAGACAACAGCAGGATTTACAGGGGCAGATTTAGAGAACCTGTTAAATGAGGCTGCTATCGTGGCAGCAAAAGAAGATCGTGCTTTTGTTACGCAAGAAGATATCAAAAAATCCTTTGTTAAGGTTGGAATCGGAGCAGAGAAAAAGAGCCGTGTTATTTCTGAGAAAGAAAAGCGGATTACCGCATTCCATGAATCAGGCCATGCAATATTGTTCCATCTGCTTCCTGATGTGGGGCCGGTTTATACGGTATCTATTATTCCGACTGGTAACGGAGCAGCAGGTTATACCATGCCATTGCCGGAAAAGGACGAGATGTTTAATACGAAGGGGAAGATGCTGCAGGATATCATTGTTTCCTTAGGCGGTCGTGTGGCAGAAGAACTGGTATTTGATGATATTACCACTGGTGCTTCCCAGGATATTAAACAGGCGACAAAGATGGCAAAAGCGATGGTGACACGCTATGGTATGTCTGATAATATCGGTCTTATCTGTTATGATAATGATGATGATGAGGTATTTATCGGACGTGATCTTGCCCACACCAGAGGATATAGTGAGGGCGTTGCTAGTGCCATTGACCAGGAAGTGAAACATATCATCGATGATTGCTATCAGAAGGCAAAAGAGATGATTACGGAAAACAGAAGTGTATTAGATGCCTGTGCAAACCTTTTATTAGAAAAGGAAAAAATCGGTCAGCAAGAGTTTGAAGCACTGTTTGAGTAAATAATTGTGCAATATTTCTTTGAAATATGTATACAAGGGAAAAAAGTACCGTACAGACTGCACAGTTTAAAACGGAAAAATTTGTGAAGTTTGTGCAGACTTATTTGCAGGGACATGCTATTATAATACCTGTAAAAACCCCCCAATACATTATATATAGTTTTTGCTATACCCCATAGTAAAAATACCTTCTCCTAAAAACAGCAGTCAGATTTGACTGCTGTTTTTGTATGCTTTTTACACTTCTTGTATACATCTAATAGTTTCCAGAAAATGAAAAAAATTTCAATAACCCCTTGACACAATATATAACTTCATGTATATTTCATAGTAAGCCGCTAGGAATTATATGAAATCGAAAAAGAGGAACGGTTATGAGGAGAAAAAAATTTATAAAAAAGAGAATAATGATATCGATGTTAGGACTGTTCCTTACAGCAGGGATGATGGGATGCGGAGTTACGGATACAGCAGCGAATGGTGGAAAGCTGGAACTTGTCAATGTTTCCTATGACCCGACGAGAGAATTTTATGAGGAATATAATCAGCTGTTTGCCGAGCACTGGAAGGAAATGACCGGACAGGAGGTTACTATAATCCAGTCCCACGGAGGTTCCGGAAAGCAGGCATTAGAGGTTGCCAATGGGTTAGATGCTGATGTGGTAACACTGGCTTTAGAAGGAGATGTGCAAACGATTGCAGACGCAGGTCTGATAGAACCGGGATTTACAGAGGAATTTGAAGGAGATAGTTCACCTTATACCTCCACTATTGTCTTTCTGGTGAGAAAGGGAAACCCGAAGAATATTCAGGATTGGAATGATTTACTTCGAAGTGATGTGGGAGTTATTACACCGAATCCTAAGACCTCCGGTGGTGCGAGATGGAATTATTTAGCAGCATGGTATTACTTTGAACTGCAGGGTCAGAGTGAAACAGAGATTAGAGAGAGTATGAAAACGTTATACCGGAATGTACTGGTATTAGATTCCGGTGCCAGAGGCGCCACTACCACCTTTATGGAGAATGGACAGGGAGATGTATTGATTGCATGGGAAAATGAAGCGTTTCTTTCTATGGAGGAAGCACAGGGAGAATATGAGATTATAGTACCTTCCGTATCTATTCTTTGTCAGCCGACAGTAGCGGTAGTGGATGAGGTGGCAGACCGGAGAGGCAGCAGAAAAGCAGCAGAGGAATATCTGAATTTTCTTTATTCCGATGAGGGACAGAGGTTAGAGGTAGAGAATTATTACCGTCCATCGAATGAAACGATTTTAGATGAGTATGTGAAAGAAGACGCTGGGAATTTGATTTCGGAACTTCCGGCTGATGGAAAATGGATTGTTGATGATGTCACGCTGACGGATATTAATCATTTCGGAGGATGGAGCGAGGCTGGAACAAAGCATTTTACAGATGGTGGCATTTTTGACAGCATTTATGAGAAAACAGAGTAAGGGAGGAGCGGATTGCTTGTGAAGGAAAAGAGAAGAAAAAATAAAAGAGTCATACCGGGTTTTGGATTGTCATTAGGAATTACCATAACCATGTTAGGACTGATTGTTATTATTCCGTTATGTTCACTGGTGATATTTTCGGCAAAACTTTCTCTTTCCGAGTTTATCGCTACCGTGACAAGACCAAGAGTTTTAGCCAGTTATGCTGTAAGTTTTGAGACTGCTGCTATCGCGGCAGTGATAGATGCGGTGATGGGAATGATGATTGCATGGGTGTTAGTGCGGTACGATTTCCCAGGAAAAGCCTTTATGAATGGCATTATAGAGCTGCCCTTTGCGTTGCCTACAGCGGTAGCGGGTATTGCCCTGACACATTTGACTAGCACAAAGGGCTGGGTGGGAGCCTTATTTGAGCAATTTGGAATTGAAATTGCTTACACAAGGCTTGGAATTACCATTGCATTAATTTTTGTCGGTATTCCGTTTGTGGTGAGAGCAGTGCAGCCGGTACTGGAAAAATTAGATGTCCAGTATGAGGAAGCAGCAAATATTCTTGGGGCAAACAGCCGTCAGACAATGTTTCGGGTCATTTTACCGGAAATCGCGCCATCCCTTATTGCAGGATTTACGATGTCCTTTGCAAGAGGGCTTGGGGAATACGGAAGCGTGGTATTTATTGCCGGAAACACACCTTATGAGACGGAAATTGCGCCACTTATGATTATGTCGGAGCTTCAGGAATTTGATTATGCCAGTGCGACATCCATTGCGTTGGTGATGTTGTTTGCAGCCTTTGTGATTTTATTTGTGAACGCAGTTGTTCAGAGCCGTGCTTCTAAGATTGTCAACGGTATTGCATAAATCGTGAAAACGTTTTAGCGGCAGGCAGAAAAGAGGTAATTATGGAGATTAGGAAAAATTCTGGAGTCGGAAAATGGATATTGATTGGGGTCAGTACGGTTTTTCTTGTGGTGATGTTAATTCTTCCGCTGGTGTATGTCATGGCAACTGCATTTGGGGAGGGAATCAAAGTTTTTATGGCGGCAGTAACGGATGAATACGCACTGAAAGCCATTGGACTTACCATAAAAGTTACGGTAATCGCAGTGGCGGTCAATACTATTTTTGGTATGTTTGCTTCCTGGTGTATCACAAGATTCCAATTTAAAGGGAAGAAAGTGATTTCCACTTTGATTGATTTGCCACTGACGGTATCGCCTGTCATTGCAGGCCTTATCTATGTATTGACCTTTGGAAGGCAGAGTATCTTGTATCCTTATTTACAGAAAGCAAATATGAAAGTTATTTTTGCAGTGCCTGGAATTGTGCTTGCCACAATATTTGTTACCTTTCCTTTTATTTCAAGGGAGATTATTCCAGTGCTGAATGCACAGGGAACTGATGAAGAGGAAGCGGCGGCACTAATGGGGGCAAAAGGCTTTACAATCTTTAGAAAAGTAACATTTCCCCATATAAAATGGGCATTGCTTTATGGTATCGTTCTATGTACCGCAAGGGCGATGGGAGAATTTGGGGCGGTGTCGGTGCTTTCCGGACATCTGCAGGGAAAGACAAGTACGATGCCTCTCTATATTGAGATGTTGTATCAGGGATATGAATATACCGGAGCGTTTGCAGTTTCAGCTATTCTGGTGCTGATGGCAGTTATTATTCTGATTTTAAAGAGTGTACTTGAATACAAAGGAAAGAAAGAAGCATGAAGCGGGAATGAGGAAAAATATGGCGGAGCGGAATAAACATTATGTTGAGTTAAAGCATATTAATAAAAATTATAAAAATTTCAAAGCCTCGAAGGATATTAATTTTGAAATTGAAAAAGGGAAATTAATCGCACTTTTAGGCCCCAGCGGAAGTGGAAAAACTACCATTCTTCGCATGATAGCAGGATTAGAGACAGCAGATTCCGGTGACATCATTATCGATGGGAATGTGGTGAATGATGTGCCGGCAAGTGAGCGTGGAATTGGTTTTGTGTTTCAGAATTATGCACTGTTTCGTTATATGACCGTGTATGACAATATTGCCTTTGGGCTTACGGTAAAGAAATGGAACAAATCCGATATCAAACGCAGGGTAGATGAACTGGTGGAGCTAGTCGGACTAAAGGGGTTTGAAAAGCGCTATCCAAACCAGCTTTCCGGCGGGCAGAGACAGAGGGTGGCATTTGCGAGGGCGTTAGCACCGAATCCAGAGTTGTTATTGTTAGACGAACCCTTTGCCGCCATTGACGCCAAAGTTCGGCAGGAACTGCGCAGCTGGCTTCGGGAAATGATTACCAAAGTGGGAATTACCAGTATTTTTGTCACCCATGACCAGGACGAGGCAATTGAGGTGGCGGATGAGATTATCATTACCAATCGTGGACGAATTGAGCAGATAGGAACACCGATAGATATTTACAGTAAGCCGGAAACACCTTTTGTGGCAGAATTTATGGGAAATCCCACACGTATTGCAAATATCAGCCAGTTCCGGGGATATGAGGAATTAGATCCGAAACTTCATGCAGTCATAAGGCCGGAAAATGTCAGTGTAACAAAGAAGGAGGAGCAGAGCCGTTATTCTTCTTCCGTGGAGGAAGGTGTTGTAGAACAGGTGCTGTTTCGAGGCAGAGAAGTAGAACTCCTTGTCAGAGTCAATGACGCGCTGCTGACGGCAAACCGCAGATTAGAGGAGCCGCGGATTGAAAAGGGAGAGAAAGTCAATGTCTTTATTTACCGCGTGTTTGCTTTTTCGGAAAGTTCAGAGGAAAAGAAACCGTCGGAGGTATTGATTGTGGATAATGCCAATGTCGAGACAGAAAAACTGTTCTATATTTAAAAAAATGTGGCTGTGGCAGAAAGAGATTCGAAAACTGCAGGTTACGGAAAGGTATGGTTCATACATATGAAAACAGAAACGATTGTTGCGGATGTGCTGATTATCGGAGGGGGAACCTCCGGCTGCTATGCCGCACTTACCATAGCAGAAACGCAGCCGGATATCAGGGTTGTGATTGCGGAAAAGGCAAATATTATAAGAAGCGGCTGCCTTGCAGCGGGAGTCAATGCGTTAAATGCCTACATTACCGAGGGCAGGAAGCCTGAGGATTATGTGGAATACGCAAAAAAGGATGCCGCAGGCATTGTGCGGGAGGATTTGCTCCTCTCAATGTCCAAAGGATTAAACAGGGTGACGGAAAAGTTAGAAGATTTAGGGCTTGTGATTTTAAAGGACGAGAACGGGAAATACGTTACCAGAGGAAACCGAAACATTAAGATAAACGGAGAAAACATCAAACCATTGCTTGCAGAAGCAGTAAAGAAACAGAAAAATGTTACAGTTATCAATCATGTAAACATTACGGACTATATTGTCAATGAGGGTAGAGTAAGCGGAGCTTATGGCTTCGATGTCAACGAAAAGAAAGCCTATATTTTTACCGCAAAGGCAGTGCTTTGTGCCACCGGTGGAGCTGCGGGGCTTTACCGTCCAAACAATCCGGGATTTTCCAGACACAAAATGTGGTATTCCCCTTTTAATACGGGAGCCGGATATGCGATGGGTATCTTAGCAGGGGCGGAAATGACCACCTTTGAGATGCGATTTATTGCATTGCGGTGTAAGGACACCATTGCCCCCACAGGAACCATTGCCCAGGGCGTCGGTGCAAAGCAGATTAATTCTTTAGGCGAAAATTACGAAGAAAAATACGGAATTACCACGCAGGAGAGAGTATACGGTACGGTAGCGGAAAATCAGGAGGGCAGGGGCCCCTGTTATCTGCATACGGAAGGCATTTCAAAAGAACAGGGAGAAGACCTGCTAAAGGCGTACTTAAATATGGCGCCAAGCCAGACCTTAAAATGGATTGAGAGCGGTAAAACACCGGATGAGCAGGATGTGGAAATCGAGGGAACAGAGCCGTATATCGTGGGCGGTCATACTGCCAGCGGCTACTGGATTGACGATAAGAGACGCACTACATTAAAAGGCTTATATGCCGCAGGGGATGTGGCAGGAGGATGTCCCCAGAAATATGTTACGGGTGCCTTAGTGGAAGGCGAAATTGCCGCAAAAACCATTTTAGAGGATATTGTTCAGGCAGAAGCAAAAACAGAAAAATTTGCGTCAGATTTCGGAGAGATGACAACCAAATTAAATCAGCAGGTGGAAACAGAATATGAAATCTATTTCTCAGCAGAACCATCGTTCTTTTCCATAGAACAGCTAGAAGAAGCAATGCAGAAGGTGATGGACACCTATGCCGGAGGAATCAGTACTAATTACAGATACAATGAAAAACAGCTTCGGATTGCCGATGAAAAAATTCGAATGCTGCAGGAGATGGCAGAAAGGCTTCATGCAGAAGATATGGATGATTTGCTTCATATTTACGAATTGCGGGAGCGGTTGGTGGTATGCCGGAGCGTCATTGCCCACTTAAAAGCAAGAAAAGAGACGCGCTGGCAGGGATTTTCTAAGAATATGGATTATCCGAAGCAGAGCGAAGAGTGGAACAAATATGTAAATTCCGTATTACAGGATGGAGAAGTCAAAATAATCATCAGAGAATTAGGCGGTGTCGAGGACATCAGGACGGAGGTGGGCAGAGCATGAGTATTGTTATCAATCAGGAAAAGTGTGTGAAATGCAGGCGGTGCATGGAAGTCTGTCCCGGTAATCTGATTAAGGCAGATGAAACAGGCAGAGCCTACATCAGGGAGCCAAAGGACTGTTGGGGCTGTACCTCCTGTGTGAAGGAATGCAGGGCAGAAGCTATCTCATTTTTCTTGGGAGCAGATATGGGCGGACGGGGCAGTCGTCTTACCACCAGAGAAGAAGGGGATTACCGTTACTGGACGATTACAAGTCCGGGAGGGCAGCAAAAAAACATTACCATCAATAAAAAGGATGCTAATAAATATTAAAAAGAAGGAGAGAAGAGTATGAGTGGATTATCACATTTAGATGAGTTAGAAGCAGAGGCGATTTACATTATCCGTGAAGTGGCTGCGGAGTGCGAAAAGCCGGTAATGCTTTACTCCATAGGAAAGGACAGTTCGGTAATGCTGCATCTTGCGTTAAAGGCATTTTACCCGGAGAAGCCGCCCTTCCCGTTCTTACATATTGATACTACATGGAAATTCAAAGAAATGATAGAGTTTCGTGATCGCATTGCAAAGGAAAACGGGATTGAAATGTTAGTACATTCCAATCAGGAGGGCATTGATGCCGGAATTAATCCTTTTGACCACGGTGCGGCATATACGGACATTATGAAAACCCAGGCACTCAAACAGGGACTGAAAAAATATGGATTTACCGCAGCTTTTGGTGGAGGACGCCGTGACGAGGAAAAATCCAGAGCAAAAGAGAGAATTTTCTCTTTCCGTAATGAAGCTCAGGCGTGGGATCCGAAAAACCAGAGACCGGAAATGTGGAAACTCTACAATACCAAGATTAATAAAGGTGAGAGCATTCGTGTATTCCCGATTTCTAACTGGACGGAAAAAGATATCTGGCAGTACATCAAGAGAGAAAATATTGAAATTGTGCCTCTTTATTTTGCAAAAGAGCGTCCTGTTGTATACAGGGACGGCAATATCATCATGGTGGATGATGACCGCTTTAAATTCCGGGAAGGGGAAAAGGTGGAAATGAAAAAAGTACGTTTCCGTACGTTAGGATGTTATCCGCTTACCGGTGGTGTGGAGTCAGATGCCGTGACGTTAGATGAAATCATCGAGGAGACGCTTAGTGCGGTTTCTTCTGAGAGAACTAGCCGTGTCATTGACAACGAGGCGGCAGGCAGCATGGAACGAAGAAAAAGGGAGGGATATTTCTAATGAAAGGTTTATTAAAATTTATTACCTGCGGAAGTGTTGATGATGGAAAATCCACTCTGATAGGACATATTTTATATGATGCAAAGCTGCTTTATGCAGATCAGGAAAAAGCATTAGAGCTTGACAGTAAGGTGGGTAGCCGCGAGGGAGCCATTGATTATTCGCTGCTGTTAGACGGACTGATGGCAGAGAGGGAACAGGGTATTACCATTGATGTGGCATACCGTTACTTTACTACGGATCACCGCAGCTTTATCGTTGCCGATACACCGGGACATGAGGAATACACCCGAAATATGGCAGTTGGAGCGTCTTTCGCAGACCTTGCTATTATCCTTGTGGATGCAAAACAGGGCGTATTAGTGCAGACGAGACGCCATGCCCGTATTTGTTCCCTGATGGGTATCCGTTACTTTGTATTTGCAGTAAATAAAATGGACTTAATCGGCTACGACAAGGAAAAATTTGCCAAGATTGAAAAGCAGATTAAGGAGCTTTCTGAAGAATTATCCTTAGAGAGTGTGAAAATTATTCCGGTTTCTGCAACAGAAGGGGATAATGTTACGAAGAAATCCGAAAATATTACATGGTATGAGGGTGAACCTATTTTAACCTACTTAGAGCAGGTGGATGTGACCGAGAAATCAAAGGAAAAGGGATTTTATCTGCCGGTACAGCGTGTCTGCCGCCCGAATCATACCTTCCGTGGTTTTCAAGGGCAGATTGAGGCAGGAGAGATCCATGTGGGAGACGAGATTACAGCGCTGCCAAGCAATGAGAATGCAAAGGTAAAGAGCATTTTAGTCGCAGGTAAGGAAGCAGATCATGCAGTTACCGGAAATCCTGTGACAATCCAGTTAGACAAAGAGGTGGACGTGTCAAGAGGATGTGTGCTCACGAAGGACAGCGATATCACTGTTGCCCAGAAATTTACCACAACCCTGCTTTGGATGGATGATGCAAAACTGTCTGTGGGAAGTGACTATCTTGTGAAGCTCGGCACAAAACTGATTGCAGGAACGGTGACGGAAATCCGCTATAAAGTGGATGTGAATACCGGGGAGCACTTGTCTACAGACACCTTAAATAAAAATGAGATTGCTGTCTGCGACGTGGTTCTTGACGAGAAAATTCCACTGGATGAGTTTAAGAAACATAAGACCTTAGGGGAACTGATTCTCATTGACCGTGTTACAAACATGACATCTGCCTGCGGTGTAGTAGAGCAGTTTGTGACTGGAGATGAGTTAGAAGACCCTGTATTCTATTATGAAAATCTGACCGCAAGAGGAGATATCTTTGAAGAGTTCTATTACAATATGGAAAAATCTTCTATTGCAAAACATAAACCGGAACAGAAAAAGTATACGGTAGGCGACACGATTCCGACTAAGAGTGAGACATATGAGTATCCCGATTATTTTGATATTGTAATATTGAGGGATAAGGTAGCGATTAAAGTAAGAGAAGACGTCATTGAAGAGATTCTGCCGTTAGAAAAGTACCGCTATTCTGGAGTTCCGGTGGTAAATGGACGTGGATTTGCCATAAAAGTACAGTCACAGAAAGAACTGCAGGAATTCTTAGCAGCATATGCAAAGGATGAGGCAGACAACGGTTTCTGGAATACATGGTTAGAATTCGGCACCTATCGTAAAGTTGTTTTCCATGATAATTACTGGGAAATCTAGTTGTATACAAGCTTTGTGCATAATTGCTAAAAAACTGGTTGAAAAATTGTGAAGTTTGTGCACACTTAATTCCGGGGACGTGATATTATAATATCTGTAAAAACCCCCCAATACATTATATATAGTTTTTGCTATACCCCATAGTAAAAATACCTTCTCCTAAAAACAGCAACCGATTTGGTTGCTGTTTTTTTTTCGGAAACGGAACTTTTTCATAATGGTTTATTGCATTAGAGTGTGCTATACTGAGAAAACGGAATTTTGGGGGATGCTATGAAAGAAAAAATGGTTCGTTTTTTGAAAAATTATCGAAAAGCATTTGTTCCTGACAAAAATCACCTGCGTAAAGAATGCGCCGGGGTATGTGAGGCTGTAAATAAAAAACTGGCGGAGACGAACTGCCGGAGAATTGTCGCGATAAGTCCTATTTTGCTGGTGTTGTATGCAGTAAGTACCATCATGCTGATTGTCTGCCGGAATGTGGAATATTTCATGGTATCTATGATAGTGACCAGTATCTTAGTGTTTTTTACGATAGTTATGGATGCTGTTATCTGCTGGATTATGTTTTTTAATAAAATTGACAACTCGAAGGAAGTGTGGAAGTTTAAATTAATTTATCGCTTATTTTGGCCGGTATGGTTTGGCGGTATGGTGATATTGTCCTGTATTCAGATAGAAAATGGACGAATCGGGATTTTGCTGATTGTTACGTGTCTGATTTCAAACCTGTTGCCATAATACCTGTATATGGAAGCATTTATTGACCCGCTGACAGAACTGTTAAAACGCCGTGGAGGAAATGCACTATTAACAGAAAAGACGCAGACATTGCCCAAAGAGACAGAAGTCGGAGTTATTATGTTTGATATTGATTACTTCAAAAAATATAACGATACTTTTGGACACGAAGCAGGAGACTCCTGCCTTCAGATGGTTGGGGAAACTATTCGGGAAACATTGCAGCAGCGGACAAAATTGCTGATTCGTCATGGCGGGGAAGAATTTGCGGCAATTCTTTTTGATACCAACGAGGCTGAATTAAAGGAATGGGCAGAAAAACTCCGCATGGCAGTGTATGAGAAACGGTTAGAAGCGCCTGTCAAGGATGTGGCAGATTATGTAACTGTAAGTATAGGAACTTCAATGGAAAAACTGATGTGTGAAAATCTGCATTATGAGAACCTTTTGATAGAAGCGGATAAAGCCTTATATGAAGCGAAAAGAGCAGGGCGAAACCGTGTGGCATCTGCAGGAAAATAATTACATATAACAGAAAGAAAAGAGTGCGGTTGGGCACTCTTTTCTAATGGGCGTCTTGTGGCGCACGATTCAGATGTTCCATATTAGTAGTGTGTTTGTTTACAAAGGTGAGGTATACATCATAGTAGATGTTTTCACGATTATGTTCAGTCAGCATGGTGAGTTCTTCATACAAGTCTGTGTGCTCTAAAATCAAATCTATTAAAACGGGGTTGTATTCAGTCCCTTTTCCATTTATGAACTCCTGCATGACAGTTTCAAAAGATTTTGCGCGATGATAATTGCGGCTCAGATAATCGGTGGCGGCGTCAAGGCAGTCACAGATGTGAATCAAATCAATAATCGGGCGGTATTTCGAGTGGACATTGTCAAAATCCATCGGGTAGCCCCTCTTACCGTCATAAGATTTGTGATGTCCTAGGGCAATATCCTGAAAACGTGCAAAGTGTATGCTGGTAGACAGATATTCGGCACCTTTCCCTGGGTGCATCTTAATTAGCTGGAATTCATAATCTGTCAATTTCCGGTGCTGCGTGGTAATGACCGGAATAATACCGTTTTTGCCGATATCATGCAGTAGTGCAGACTGTATGGTGTAATCCATGACCTCTGCCTGATGGGAGAGGACTGCCTCAACAGTTATCCCCGAGTTCTTTGGAATTAAAAACTCCGGACAATAGAGAAAAATCCGTTTTAAGAATGCCTCTGCTAAGTAGGAAACCATAACAGAGTGAGTAAAAGTAGATAAATGCCGGGAAACCACAGAGTCGATAATAAAATTAATTTTTTCCACCGGATTGTCAAAGGTATCTAAGAAAAGTGGGTGGAACGAGGCAAAACGCAGACCGTCACTTATGGTATAGCCTTGGGAAATAGGCTGCTGTTTTGTTAAAAAATCTCCCAGTATCAGGCGGTACTCGGCGTATTTCTTTTTCTTTTTTTCTATGGAATAAGATGACTTTTGCAAAAATCCAAGGAGAAGCAGTACAAAGTCTATATGAAAAGTCAAATAATCAAATTCACTTTCCTCAGAAATCAGTTCTCTTTTTCTGAAATAGTAATCATCGAGGATAGTCCATGCCTCGTCTAAGGTGAGAGTTCCCTCCTCAGCTAATGTCTTGTAATAATGAAAAATGATGGAAGCAGGGCAGTGATAGATGGAATCTGCCTGTGCCATTACCTCTGAGTAGCGTTTTTTTGACATTTCCACACAAAGCTGGTGGATATCTTCGGGAAAAGTATGACCCAATAGTTCGGCTGTGCAGTCAATGACCAAAAGTCCGTCAAGCGCTTTTTCGCAAATATTTGGAATTCTCGGATTGCATTCGTCAAATTGGCAAAATTTCTTTCGGGTTCGTATGGAATATAATTCTTGCCAGAAAGAGTAGGCCTCCTTAACGGTAATGCTGCCTAATCTTGGAGCAATCCGGATTAAGTTGTTATAAGCAATAAAAATGTAGTCACGGCTTAAAGGATTTTTAAAACGCTCAATATCATCCCTGAAAGACAGAACTTTTTTGTAATAGAAAGCAACGAGCCTGACGACGTCCCCCTGGTCTGTACGGGCAAGCTGGGAAGCAGCATATCCGGCACAGGTGTAGAGAAACAAGAGGTCTTCTGTTGCCTCTGAATGTTCGTAGTGGGGAATTAGCTTTTGTGCTAAATTCAGAAGCATAACCGGCTCACTATATTGTGCGTAGTACAATTTTCTGCAATACTTCAGGATTACATCATAGTGCGCAGCGGTTAGTTCCTCAGTATGTTCTAGAAAAAGAAACTTAAATTTATTTACAATGTGCAGATTTTCATCGCAGATACCCTGCTGAAAGTTGGCACAATCCAGTAACCGGCGAATCCACTCTTCCTTAGAAGCCGGCTCTAAGAGTTTTTCATCTAAAGAAATACTATTTATGAAATTCGAAAAATAAGTCTCAAATGCATATTCAATATCTTCGATGGTTACCATAAGTGCCTCCTAAGTGTTATCTATATATTATAGTACTTTTGGGAAAAAAGTACATCCCATTTTTTAGACAGATTTTTTGCATTTTCAGCTTTCTATTTCTTTAGAAGAGAATGTTAGATAATAATCTAATAGGATATACTTGACAAATACCTAATATATCTGCTATGAAAGTGATTGCGAAATAGATAAGACGCTAGCAGAGGTGACGAAACGGATTTTAAAAATGAAGCAGTCAGATGCAAAAAAGGTAAAACTACAGGATGTGTTATGGAATAGTATGGGCAGACATTATGGGGGTTAAACGATTTGCATTTACGCGCAAAATAGAGGACGATGGAAGCTACAGCTCAAAGGATGAGGCGCATGCCGGAATTGTGTTTTGTACGGGAATAAGTCCTCTTTCTACAGAGAAATCTGAAAAGGAAATGGAGACTTATGTCAATGAAATATTAAAGGCGTTAAGTGATAGGAGCAAATTTGAAATTTTATCTTATATCAAAGATAAGAGAGCCTATGGCAGCGAACTTGCGAAGCATATGGGGCTTACTACCGCCACGATTTCCCATCATATGAGTGCTTTGTTTACCTGCGGGCTTGTGGAACTGTCAAAGGAATATAACCGGATTTTCTATCGGGAGAATAAGAAGGCGGTTGAGGAAGTGTTAGATTACTGCCGGAAGGTTCTGTTAGAGGAATAAAGAAGATAGAATGTTGCTCAAAAAATGCTTGCACATTAAAAATGACTATGCTATAATCATTTCTTGTTAGGACATTCCTGATTGAATGGGCAGATTCCCGAGTGGCCAAAGGGGACAGACTGTAAATCTGCTGCAAATTGCTTCGGTGGTTCGAATCCACCTCTGCCCATTAAGTATTGCGTGGCAGTACTTTAAAATTACATAAATGC
>JAQXGQ010000045.1 GCA_029006795.1 Clostridiales bacterium
AGAATGAGTGCATTACTTTTGATTGTGGCGGCATATCTTCCCGGAAAAGAATTTTGTGGAGGGGAGGCATACCGGATTTTTAAGAGAGACCGTTATTGCCATGCGAGCCCTAATTCGGCACAGACGGAGGCGGCGTGTGCCGGAGCGCTTAAGGTACAGTTAGCCGGTGATGCCAGCTATTTTGGAAAAGTGGTAAAGAAACCGTATATCGGAGACGATATCCGCCCGGTGGAAACAGAGGATATCAAAAGAGCGAATCGCCTGTTGTACCGTGTGGCAGTATTAGGGGAAATGATTTGCCTGTTGCTATTAATTTGTCTTAATGTAGCATGTTAGACAGAATGACTTGCAGCAAGTGGATGAAAATAGGAAATGATAACAGAAAAGAGGACGATACATGATACATGGAGGAGACATTTACCGCAATCAGGTACAGATGGATTTTTCCGTAAATACCAATCCGTTAGGAAGCCCTTCTAGTGTGAAAGAAGCACTGATAAAGGCAGTGGAGAAAAGCGGCAATTACCCGGATATCCGGGCAGAAAAATTAAAAAAAGCAGTGGCAGCATGGGGCGGTTTCCGGGAGGAAATGCTTATCTTTGGAAACGGAGCATCAGAGCTTATCCTTGCCATTGTTCATGCCGTGCGTCCTGAAAAAATACTGATACCCGTTCCCTCCTTTTTGGGTTATGAAAAGGCAGCAGAGGCAGCGGAAGGGGAAGTAGTGTATTGGCAGATGAAGCGGGAGAATGATTACTGTCTGACCTCATCCTTTTTAAATGATTTAACGGAAGACATTTCTATGGTATTTTTAGCAAACCCCAATAATCCCGTGGGAAATCTGTTAGAACCGGAGTTTGTGGAAGACATTGCAAAGACTTGTCTTGCGAAAAATATCTTATTAGTGATAGATGAATGTTTTATGGAGCTGACAGGAAAAGAAAAAACACATTCCTTTGTGAAAAAAATAGAGGATTATCCTAATGTGATTGTTCTTCGTGCATTTACCAAATTATTTGCCATTCCGGGAGTAAGGTTAGGGTATCTGCTCTGTGAGGAACAGTTAGGGGAGCGGATAAGAAAACATTTGCCGGAGTGGAATCTTTCCGTGTTTGCCGAGGAGGCGGGGGTTGCTGCAACTTTAGAAAAAGGTTTTGTGGAGCAGTCAGCGTTATATGTGGCAAAAGAAAGAGCATATTTAGAAAGCATTTTAACAGAGCAGGGGTGCATTGCTTATCTAGGGGAAGCGGATTATCTGTTATTTTTCACAGACAAACCACTCTATAGTCTGTTGTTAGAACGGGGAATTTTAATCCGTGACTGCAGCAATTTCAGGGGACTTTCCAAAGGATATTATCGTATAGCTGTAAAGTCTGCCAAGGAAAACCGACGGTTTGCCAAAATATTTAAAGAGGTAATGGCAATCGGGAAAGAGGAGGAAAATCAAGCTCTCGAATATGTACTTCCGGGCGATATAGAAAAACGGAGTTTTGAGATCATCAGTCAGGAATTAAAGGAACGAAATATTAAATTGCCGAAAGAAAATGAGATGGTAATAAAAAGAGTCATTCATACCAGTGCAGATTTTTCCTACGCAGATACCATGACTTTTTCTAAGGACGCGGTGGCAATTGCAAAGCAGCTGATTAAGCAGGGAGCAGATATTGTTACAGATACCAATATGGCATTATCCGGCATCAATAAAAAAGTGTTAGAACAATATGGCGGTCTTGCTCATTGCTTTATGGCAGAAGAGCCGGTGGCACAGGAGGCAAAAAAACGGCAGATGACAAGGGCGGCAGTCAGCATGGAGCGGGCGGCTGCTTTAGAAAAACCTGTGATTTTTGTGGTAGGAAATGCCCCCACAGCTTTAGTGAAACTCTACGAAATGATTGAGGAAGAAAGTTTCACTCCGGCGTTTATCATCGGAGTGCCGGTAGGATTTGTCAATGTAGAGGCGGCAAAGGAAATGATTTTAAAAACAAATGTCCCATACATCATAAACAGGGGCAGAAAAGGCGGCAGCAATGTGGCAGCGGCAATCTGCAATGCCATTTTATATTCTCTGCGGGAGGAAGCACTTTATCCGGGAAACTGAGAAACGATAGCACGGGAAAGGAGCGAAAGATGCGATACGGATTTACCACCGGAAGCTGTAGTGCGGCAGCGGCAAAGGCGGCGACATATATGCTTTTGACGGGACGGAAAAAAACAGAAATTTCCATAGATACACCAAAGGGTATTACCTATCATACGACTGTGACGGATATCTGCCGCAGTGAGAAATCCGTGCGCTGTGCAGTGGTAAAAGACGGCGGGGATGACCCGGATATTACTACGGGTGTCCATATTACGGCAACGGTAAGTTTTTCGGAAAAGCCAGGAATTATCATTGCGGGAGGAACCGGGGTAGGAGTTGTGACAAAGCCGGGGTTAGACCAGCCGGTAGGAAATGCGGCGATTAACCGTGTTCCCCGTGCCATGATAGAAAAAGAGGTAACAGAAGTCTGTCAGTTAGCGGATTACTGCGGGGGACTTCTGATAGAGATTTCTGTGCCGGAAGGGGAAAAACTCGCAGAGCAGACCTTCAATCCAAGACTTGGAATTGTTGGCGGTATTTCCATTCTTGGCACCAGCGGAATCGTGGAGCCTATGAGCAGCCAGGCGCTTCTTGATACCATCCGGGTGGAACTGCGCCAGAAACGTGCGGAAGGGCATCACATTGCAGCAGTTTCTCCGGGAAATTATGGACTTGAATATATGAAGCGTACCTATGGTTACGATTTAGATAAAAGCGTGAAATGCAGCAATTTTATCGGACAGACCATTGATATGGCGGTGGAGTGTGGTTTTGAGGCAATGCTATTAACAGGTCATATCGGAAAGTTGATAAAGGTTTCTGGCGGTATTATGAATACTCATTCGAAAGAAGGAGACTGTAGAATGGAGTTGCTTGCGGCGGCAGCAGTTAAGGCGGGAGCAGATAGAAAGACACTTCTTGCACTTCTTTGTGCAGTCACCACAGAGGAAGCAGTTCGTATCTTAAAGGAAATAGGGATTTGTGAGAAAACCATGGAGATTGTCATGGAAAAAATCATGTTTTACTTAAGAAAACGGACAGGCGGTCACATGGAGATTGCCTGTATGATGTATGCGAATGAATATGGAGAATTAGCAAAAAGCAGTCAGGCGGAAGTATTTTTAGATAAAATCAGGAATGGAGATTAGTATGGTATATTTTGTAGGAGCGGGCTGCGGTGCAGCAGATTTAATTACGGTTCGTGGTATGCGGCTTATGGAAAAGGCAGATGTGATTATTTATGCGGGGTCACTGGTGAATCCGGAATTGTTAGAATACGCAAAAAAGGAATGTGAAATTTATAACAGTGCAAAAATGACCTTAGAAGAAGTGATAGGCGTAATAGAAAAGGCAGAAAAACGGGGAGCAGTTACCGTCCGTCTTCATACTGGGGACCCTAGTATTTACGGGGCAGTCAGAGAACAGATGGACAGGTTAGAGAAATTAGGAATTGCATATGAGAGTTGTCCGGGGGTAAGCGCCTGCTTTGGTGCAGCAGCTTCTTTGAATTTAGAATATACCCTGCCTGGTATTTCTCAGAGCCTTATTATTACCAGAATGGCAGGAAAAACGGACGTGCCGGAAAAGGAGAGCATCGAGAGCTTTGCAGCACATCAGGCTTCTATGGCAATCTACTTAAGTGCCGGAATGCTAGAAGAACTATCAGAAAGACTTGTTGCAGGAGGCTATGAAAAGGAAACTCCGGCGGCAATCGTCTATAAGGCAACCTGGCAGGAGGAAGAAGCATATCTTTGTACGATAGAAACGCTTGCTGCTGTGGCAAGGAAACACAATATTACAAAAACAGCAATCGTACTGGTGGGGGAAGCATTAGCGGGCAGACATTATGAAAGATCAAAACTTTATGACCCGGATTTTGCCACCGAATTTCGTCCGAGGCGGTGTACGCCATGAAAATAGCAATAATCAGTTTTACCAGGCGGGGAGCAGAGTTATCAAGGCGCATGAGATGGCAGATAGAAAAACAGCTCTCTTATGAGGTGGCTTTATATACAAAATGTTCCAATGAATTGCAAGAGGAAGCTGATATCCGGTTTGTGGAGGAAACATTAGGGGACTGGACAAAAGAACAGTTTGAGAAAAGCGAGGCACTTATATTTATCGGGGCGTGCGGTATTGCAGTTCGTGCCATTGCTCCTTTTCTAAAAAGTAAATTGACGGATATTCCTGTTCTTGTGGCAGAGGAGAGCGGAAACTATGTGATTCCGATTTTGTCCGGTCACTATGGCGGCGGAAATGAACTGGCAGCTTTCATAGCTGAAGGGATTGGAGCAACGGCGGTCATTACCACGGCAACGGATGTAAACGGGCTGTTTGCAGTGGATGTATTTGCAAAGAAAAACCATCTGCTTATCGGAGAGAAAAAAGGGATTGCAAAGGTTTCCGAAAAACTTCTGGAGGAAAAACACATCACACTTAAAATAGAAGGGAGTGTGTTGGGAGCCGTGCCCCCGGAAGTAACATTGTTGGACAAGAAAAACGAAAAAATGTCAGAGGATGAAAAATTGCAGGCAGATGTATTGGTTTCGTCAAAAGATAGAGGTGTGGCATTATTACAGCTCTATCCAAAGTCAGTGGTTCTTGGCATGGGTTGTAAGAAAGGGAAAACCTGCGAAGAAATCGAAGCCTTTGTTTTAGAACAGTTAGGACGGCTACACATTTCCATCAAATCGGTGGGAGTGCTCGCTACGATTGACTGCAAAAAAGAGGAGCAGGGCTTTTTGGATTTTGCAGAAAAATATGGGCTATGCTTTTTGACTTTTGGAAAAGAAGAGCTTGAAGCAGTAGAGGGAGATTTTGCAAGTTCTTCCTTTGTAAAACAGCAGGTGGGCATAGACAATGTCTGTGAGCGTGCGGCTGTGGCGGCAGCAACGGAGTATCGGCAAAATGAAAGACAAAATCCATGTTGTGATACAAAAGAAAAGGGGTATTGTCTGCTTCTTAAAAAAACAGCAAAAAACGGAATGACTTTAGCAGTGGCAGAAAAGAAATGGAGTGTGACATTTGATGAAACATAAGATTTATATTGTAGGAATGGGACCGGGAGCTGAGGAAATGATGACAGCACAGGCATACCGTATTTTAAAAGAAAGTGATACGATTATCGGTTATCAGGTGTATTTAGAATTGTTAGGAGAGGAATTTAAGGAAAAAGAATTGTTATCCACTCCCATGCGTCAGGAAATTGAGCGCTGCAGAATGTGTTTTGAAAAGGCAAGAGAAGGAAAAAAGGTAGCTTTTATCTGTAGTGGTGATGCCGGGGTTTATGGTATGGCATCTTTAATGTATGAACTAAAGGATAAGTATGAGGACTGTGAGTTAGAGGTGATACCGGGCATTACCGCTGCAAACAGCGGAGCAGCCTGTCTTGGAGCACCGATTAACCATGATTTTTGCGTGATTAGTCTAAGCGATTTGCTTACCCCCTGGGAAACCATAGAAAAGCGTCTGCGGGCAGCGGCAATGGGAGATTTCGCCATTGTGCTCTACAATCCTTCCAGTAAAAAGCGAGCCGATTATCTGATGCGTGCCTGTGATATTCTGTTAGAGACAGTGGAAGAAACAAGGGCTTGCGGCTATGTGGAAAATATCGGAAGAGAGGGAACGAAGACAAAGACCTGTAATTTAGGTGAACTGCGGGAGCAGACGGTGAATATGTTTACTACGGTATTTATCGGAAATTCCCAAAGTTTTATTACAGAAGGAAAACTTGTCACAAAACGGGGATATGATATTTGTAACCGGAAGGAATAAAAGAAAGTGATGTGCCAATGAAACAGATTTTACTTTTTTCAGGAACAACGGAAGGAAGAACCTTAGCGGAAGGATTAGAAACAGCAGGTATCCCCTGCAAAATCTGTGTTGCCACAGAATATGGCAGAGAGGTAATGAAAGAGGGAGACGGGATTACCCTCCATATCGGAAGATTAAATCGGGAGGAAATGTTAGACATGATGCGGCAGGAGGAGTTCCTTGCAGTGGTAGATGCGACTCATCCCTTTGCCACAGAGGTTTCCGAAAATATTAGGGAAAGTGCCGCAAAAGCAGGACTTCATTACCTTCGATTAAGACGTGAGAACGAGCAGGAGAATGTAGAGAAAACAGGAAATCTTATCTTTGTAAAAAGTCAGAAAGAAGCTGTCGAACGTCTTTCTCATATGGAAGGAAAGATTCTTCTTACCACAGGAAGTAAAGAGCTGCCCCTTTACTGTAACAATGCTGCTTTAAGAGAACGGCTTTTTGTCCGGGTACTGCCGGGAGAGGAGAGTATTCGGATATGTAAGGAGCAGGGACTTTTAGGCAGGCAGATTATTGCGATGCAGGGGCCTTTTTCAAAGGAATTGAACGTAGCAGTGCTAAAGCAGTTTGATATTTCATGTATGGTTACAAAAGAAAGTGGCGAGACCGGGGGATACCCCGAGAAATTAGCTGCGGCGGCAGAACTAAAAATTCCGGTGATTGTGATTGAAAATCCTGAAAAGCGGTCGGAGGGGGCTAGCATGACTTTAAGGGAAGTGGAGAAGACCTTAGAGAAAATTACGGGAAAAACGATTTGCCTGCCTAAAATGGAATTGATATTAGCCGGAATTGGTATGGGAGCACAAGGTTTATTTACGGTAGAAGTAAAAGATGCCATAAAAAATGCAGACTATCTCATTGGAGCAAAACGGCTTCTTTCTTCGCTTCCGGAAAACTGGAATACAAAGGCGAAAAAACAGCCCTTATATCTGGCGGAGGATATTTTTTCCTATCTCTTAGAAGAAGGAAAAAACAGCGTTAAATTATCGCAGGGTGAAAAAACAGCATTTCGGGTAGTTCTTCTTTTTTCCGGGGATATCGGATTTTACAGTGGAGCAAAAAAAGTGAGGGAAGCCTACCCAGAATGGAAAAGTGCGATGGAGCTACAGGGAATACAGACAAGCATTCGCTTTTGTCCCGGTATTTCGTCTGTCTCTTATCTGTCAGCAAAATGTGGTGTCAGCTATCAGGATGCAAGGATTTTAAGTCTTCATGGAAGGTCTGTAGCAGAGAAACGGGAAAGTGATTATACAGATTTTACAGAGAGGGTATCGTATCTTAGAAATTCTGAGATAGAAAAGGCAGCACGCATAGTGGAACGGGAAAAAATAACGTTTCTGATTACTTCCGGTCTTTCGGATGTGAAGGCATTAGGGGAAGCTCTTGTGCGGAGGGGACTTTTAGACGTGCGAATGACCTTAGGATATCAGTTGTCTTACCCGGAAGAGAAAATCTTGTCCATAGAGCCGTTACAGTGTGAAAAATTAACGGATGAAGGACTTTATACCTGTATTTTGGAAAATGAGAAATGCCGGACACCGATTTTAACCCACGGACTGCCCGATGATGATTTTATCCGTGGAAAAGTGCCCATGACAAAAGAAGAGGTACGGGAAATCTGTCTTTGCAAATTAAGGCTGACAGAGGATGCCATGCTCTATGATGTGGGCAGCGGAACAGGCTCTATTGCGGTAGAAGCAGGCCGTTTATCGGAGAAATTAAAAGTTTATGCCATAGAGCGAAAAATAGAGGCACTCACATTGATACGGGAAAACTGCAAAAGACATGGTTTATCTAATGTGGAAGTGATAGAGGGGGAGGCACCGGAGGTATTAGAAAAATTGCCGACACCGACTCATGCTTTTATCGGGGGAAGCAATGGCAGGTTAAAAGAGACTTTGAAATTGTTATATAAAAAGAATCCGAAGCTTCGGGTGGTCATAACTGCCGTTACTTTAGAAACCATAGCGGAAATGACGGAGGTGCTAAGAGAATTTCGGGTGACAGAACAGGAAGTGATACAGATTTCCGTGAGCAGGGCAAAGACAGCAGGAAAGTATCATCTGATGCAGGCAGAAAACCCGGTTTATCTTATGTCATTTCAATTTAGGGAGGAAGAAAGTGCAGTATCCTAGAATATTAATCGGCGCCGCAAAGAGCGGCAGCGGAAAAACGTTAATTACCTGTGCAATGCTTTTAGCGCTTTGCGACAGGGGAAGAAAGCCTGCAGCTTTTAAATGCGGTCCTGATTACATTGATCCCATGTTTCACCGGAAAGTGTTAGGAGTTCCTTCTAAAAATATGGACACTTTTTTCACCGGAGAGACTGTCACAAGGGAACTTTTTTTAGAAACCTTTCGGGAAGCAGAAAATCCCTGTGATGTTTCTGTCGTAGAGGGAGTGATGGGACTTTATGACGGATTAGGGGGTATCAGAGAGGAGGGCTCTGCCTATCATTTAGCAAAGGTCACAAAGACCCCGGTGATATTGGTTTTAGATGCAGGCGGAATGGGAAAATCGATTCTTGCAGTGATTGCGGGATTCCTTTCCTATGATACGGAACATCTTATTAAAGGGGTGATTTTAAACCGTACATCAAAGACATTTTTTGAGACCATTCGACCCGAAATAGAAAGGGAGTTTTCCATAGCGGCACTGGGGTATTTTCCCAAACAGGATAATCTTATCTTTGAGAGCCGCCATTTAGGATTAAAACTGCCGGGAGAGATAGCAGATATCCGGGAAAAAATAACCTGTTCAGCAGAAGTGTTGAAAGAAACGGTGGATATGGATGCGCTGCTTGCCATTGCAGAAGCAGCTGAGCCGTTAGAAAGCCTTAGAAACCTAACGGAAACAGATTATCATAGAGAAACAGAGAGAGTAAAAATTGCGGTAGCCTACGATGAGGCATTCTGTTTTTATTATGAGGATAATCTTCGTTTGTTAGAGAAATTAGGAGCAGAAATTGTCTATTTTTCTCCGGTTCATGACAGAAAACTCCCGGAGGGAATATCGGCATTGCTGTTAGGAGGCGGCTATCCCGAATTATATGCCAAAAGATTAGCGGAAAACGAAACCATGAAAAGAGATATCCGGGAGAAGATAAGGGATGGAATGCCCACAATCGCAGAGTGCGGCGGATTTATGTATCTGCATGAAACACTTAAGGATAAAGAAGGGCGAAAGTTTCCGATGACAGGAGTGATACCAGGGGTTTGCAGTTACCGGGGAAAACTGGTGCGGTTCGGTTATGTGGAACTTGCAGAGAAAGAAGAAAACTTTTTGCCGTCAGGGGAAAACATCAAAGGACATGAATTTCATTATTTTGACAGTACCGCAAATGGAGACGGCTGTCTGGCAAGAAAGCCGGTGTCAGGAAAACAGTGGGATTGTGTCTGGGATAAAGAATCCTGCTGGTTTGGATTTCCCCACCTTTATTATTATTCAAATCCCTCTTATGCCATGCGTTTCCTTAAGAAGGCGAAAAATTACCGGAAGCAGAAAATAAAGAAATAGAAGAAAAATAAAGCGAGGTTCTTATGAGTGGAATTTTATATGGTGTGGGTGTAGGACCGGGAGATGCAGAACTAATGACGTTAAAGGCATTGCGGTGCATAAAAGAGTGTGACGTGCTGATACTGCCGAGTGCCCCAAAAGAGGATTGCCACGCTTATGGGATTGTAAAGGAAGTATACCCGGAAGTGGAGAAAAAACAGATTCTTTGTCTGCATTTTCCAATGACAAAGGATAAGGAAAAATTAGAACATGCCCATAATGAAATTTTTTGTCGTGTAAAAAAATTGATAGAAGAGGGAAAAAAGGTGGCATTTTTAACCATCGGAGACCCTTGTGTTTATTCCACCTATCATTATATTCACCGCAGAATGGAGGCAGCGGGAAAAGAGGTGCGAATCATAAGCGGCGTCCCTTCTTTTTGTGCGGCGGCTGCGGCACTTGGCATTTCTCTGGGGGATATGCAGGAAAAAATCCATGTGATACCGGCTTCTTACGAGATAGAGAATACGATGGAACTAAGGGGAACACGCATCTATATGAAATCCGGGAAAAAACTAGCACAGCTGAAAGAACTTTTAAGAGAACAGGCAAAAACCCGGAAATTAGAAGTGTATGCGGTGGAAAACTGTGGTATGATAAATGAAAAACGGGCTTACGGAATTGAGCAGTTAGACGCAGAGGCGGGCTATCTGACATTAGTTATTGTAAAAGATGGGGAGTAAATATTTTTAAATTTCATAAAAAGGAGACAGAGCAGATATGGAAAATTCATACCGCTATTTTGAAAACAGAGAATGTAAATATTATCCCTGCCATGAAGGAATGGAGGAAATGAACTGCCTATTTTGCTTTTGCCCCTTGTATTTAAAGGAACACTGTCCGGGAAAACCGGAATATATTATAAGTAAGGGAAAAAAAATCAAATCCTGTATGCACTGTACCTTTCCCCATCAGGCAGAAAACTATGACATTCTGATGCAGTTTTTAAAAAAGGCAAATGAGTAGTAAAAGGGATGAAGAAAGATGGAAAAAGAAATCCGGTTTGTGGAGACAACAGCGGGAGAATGTCTGACAGAGATGTTCGTAAGAGCAGTTGCACGCCGTTATCATTATGAATGGAAAGATCAGAAAAAATTGCGTCAGGTAGCAGCAGATATTCGAAGTGCATTAGAGGGGCAGGAGGGATTCTACTGCATCCTCCCGGATAGGCTGGATAATTTTTTGAAAAAAGAAAATAAAAAAGGGGAATACTATGCAGGGGTGATATTGACCTTAGGAGAGGGAGTAGACCGTCTGCAGGATATTTACAACGACAAGGGAGATATGGAGGGAGCCTATATGGCAGAGGTGATGACCGGGGAACTTTTGCGGAATGCCTACCTTCAGTTCTCTAGCTGGCTTTTGAAAAACTCCTGTTATGAAACGGAGTCGTTTCATTTTTTTGGTACAGAGGAAGAATTTCCGATGGAACGTATGACAAAATTGCTAGATTATCAGAGCGAAAAAAAAATTACCTGCAATGGGGCATATTGTTTAAAGCCGAAAAAAAGTGTAGTATTTGTGGCAAAACTAAGAAATCAAAGGAAAAATGTAGAAAGCGGGAGGGAGAAGAATATTTCTGCGGCAATGTGTGCCGCATGCGAAAATAAAAACTGTATTTATAAAATTTCATAAAATTTTTTCTGTTTTGGGAATAAAAAAATGATTTTTGGATATAACCTAAGTATGATAAGTGCCTGTTAGATGTATCATTCTTGAGGAAAGGAGCAAAATGAGAAAAAAATTATTGGATATAGCATGGCTTATGCTGTTACTGTTAAGCCTTACCGCCATATCCAACCTTCCGGAAGAGGAGAAACTGCCGGAACCGGTCAAAACGGAGAGGGCAGAGTCTGGTAATTCCGAAACTTCATTTACGCCAGAATCGAATGAAAAAACAGTTGTCACGAAAAAGGACATAATCCGGGTGGAGTCACCCTGTGAAACAGAAAGCGCAGAAAAAACGGAAACAGATATACCGGCAGAAGACAGTGGGGAAACAGAGACTGCCGGAGCAGAAACAGAAAGTTGCAAGAATCGCTGGAATATCACATTGACGCAGGAAGAAATTGATCTGCTGGCAAGAATTGTGTGGTTAGAAGCACAGGGAGAGCCGGTAGAAGGTCAGCAGGCAGTTGTCGAAGTTGTTTTTAACAGAATGGCTTCCGAGTTATATCCGGACACATTATACGAGGTTTTAAGTCAGAACAATCCGGTACAGTTTTGTTCCTGGAAGAATAGAGACCGCGCAGTGCCTACGGAGAAGGAATATCAGTCCATAGAAGATGTATTAACAGGAAAAACAGCAATATTAAGAAATGATACAATGTATTTTTCTACGTTTCCTTTGACGGAAAACGTAGAGTGTAAAATCGGAGGACATTATTTTTGCTATTAAGGAGCGTCTTTAGCGCTCCTTTTTGGTTGACAAACAAAAAAACCATTGTATGATAGTTAAGAACATTAAATTTAAAAAGAAAATGTATCGACAGATAATTCCAAAGAAAGCAGGATGTCTTTGTTATGATGGAGCGCAGAGAAAAGAGATTGACTAGACAGGAAGAAATTGAAAAAAGCCTTCGAAAAAAGTTTCATAAAACGATTTTCAGCCGTTTTACGAAAGCAATCAACAACTATGATATGATACAGGATGGGGATAAGATTGCTGTCTGTATTTCCGGTGGCAAGGATTCTATGCTGTTAGCAAAATGTTTTCAGGAACTAAAACGTCATAGAAAAATAAATTTTGATTTGGTTTTTCTGGTGATGGATCCGGGATATACAGAGGAGAATCGTAGAAGAATTGAGGAAAATGCGGCATTGTTAGGAATTCCCCTTACGATATTTGAAACAACAATCTTTGATGCAGTATTTGACATTGAAAAAAATCCCTGTTATCTTTGTGCAAGAATGAGACGCGGGCATTTATACAGTAAGGCAAGGGAATGTGGCTGCAATAAGATTGCATTGGGGCATCATTATGATGATGTGATTGAGACGATTCTTATGGGAATGCTTTATGGTGCGCAAATTCAGACCATGATGCCAAAACTTCATAGTACCAATTTTGAAGGTATGGAGTTGATACGTCCCCTTTATTTAGTGAGGGAAGAAGATATCAAGAATTGGAGGGACGAGAATGATTTGCATTTTCTGCAGTGTGCCTGCCGCTTTACGGAAAATTGTGCGAATTGTGATGAGAATGGGGTGGCACTTTCAAAACGTCAGGAAATAAAAGAACTGATACGGGAACTATCAGAAATCAATCCGTTTGTGGAGGGTAATATTTTTAAAAGTGTGGAAAATGTAAATCTGAATACCGTGATTGCCTATAAGCAGGATGGAGAGGTGCATCATTTTCTTGATACCTATGAAAGAAAATAAAGGAAAATCCATTGAAAACCAGTGAAAAACTGTTATAATATGTAGTACTTTGGTAATGAATTGTACTTTTGAGGTGCGGCAGAAATGAAAGAGATACAAAATACAGAAAACCAGCAGAATGTGTTCTTAGAGCGTATGAGTCACGAAATTCGTACACCCATGAATTCTATTATCGGGTTGACCTATTTAAGTAAAGAAAATATTGAGAATCCGAAGCAGGTGCTCGAAAATCTAGATAAAATCGAGCGTTCGGCACGTTTTTTGCGCTCTTTTATTGATGATATTTTAAATTTGTCTCTTCTTGAAAGCGGCAGGGTTGCAGACAATAAAGAGGAAATCTTGCTGCCCCGTTTTTTGGAGATTTTAACAGAGCAGGTGAAGAAGCAGGCGGAGGAAAAGCATATTCAGTTCTGTATGGAAATGTGTGGCATTTTAGAGCAGAAATATTACTTTGACGGGGAGAAACTAAAGGAAGCATTAGAAAATATCTTGCAGAATGCCGTTAAATTTACTCCGGCAGAGGGCAAAATCAATTTCATTGCGGAGCTGCTGCAGGACGGCGAAGAGAGCGGAACCTTACGCTTTGAAATACGGGACACGGGGATTGGTATGACTCAGGAATTTTTAGCCCATGCCTTTGATGCCTTTGAGCAGGAGGAAAAGGGGGGTACCACTCTGTACGGGGGAACCGGAATAGGGCTGACCATCTCTCAAAATATTATTAATTTTATGGGCGGAAAAATTGACGCTTACAGTACAAAAGGAAGCGGTACTACTATAGTCATCACTGTGGTACTTGATAAGGTAAAAGAAGAGGTTCCTCTCTCTCAAAAAGAGCAGAAAAAATCATCAGAAATGGAGTATAACTTCGCCGGAAAAAGAGTTCTTTTAGTGGAAGATAATGAGATTAATATAGAAATTACCCGAAACATTTTAGTACATAAAAATTTTGAAGTAGATGTGGTATTGAATGGAAAAGAGGGAGTGGAGCAGTTCTTGAAACAGGCGCCGGGGTATTATGATGTGATTTTGATGGATATCAGGATGCCGGTTATGGATGGACTGACAGCGGCAAAAATGATTCGGGAATCCTCCCGCTCGGACAGCAAAACCGTTCCTATTATTGCCATGACAGCCAACGTCTTTGAGGAGGATGTAAAAAAATCTTTGGAAGCCGGAATGAATGCGCATTTAAATAAGCCGGTGAATATCCGACAAATGTATGCTCTGCTGCATAAGATTATTTTCGAATAGGCAGCGTCATATATGGAAATGAATATTTCAAACAAAAGAGTTCTTGGTGACAGTGCTAATGCACAGAAGTTTCCAGGGACTTTGTCGTTTTTTGTCAAAAAAAATGAATAACTTTCTATGAATGGAAAGAACATATCATGTATAATAAAAACAAAGTACCAGGATAGAAATAGAAAAGGAACTGGGGGAACAATAGGATGAAACGGCGGCTTACAATGTTGCTTGTGGATGATGTGGAAGTGAATCGCGCGTCTCTTGGGGCAATCTTTGAGGATGAATATGAAATTGTGGAGGCACAGGACGGATATGCTGCTATCCGCGAATTGCAGAAACAAAAAGTTGATATTGTGATACTGGATTTGTTTATGCCGGGACTAGACGGCACCGAAGTATTAAAATGGATGAAAGCGGAGTCGGAATACAGACATATTCCGGTAATTGTCAAAACTGCAATTGATGAGAATACGGAAAGCGAAATATTAGAGGCGGGAGCAGACGATTTCATTTTTTCACCCTGCAACCCTGCCATTATAAAAAATCGCGTGAAAAATATTGCACAAAAATATATTTATGAACATGAACTTCTTTACAGGCAGGTGGAAAAAGAACGATATTTAAGATGTATCAGAGATGAATTTACGATGGAGATGTTCTGGATAATCTGCGAAAGTTTAGAGGATATGATTTCCTTCTCTAAGGCAGCGTTAGAAGAACAGGATTTCGGAAAAATACAGGAAACGTTACAGACATTTTGCAATAGCGGAGAGCAGATGAAGGCATTGCTGTCTGATGTGTCAGAGATATATAAAATCGGGCAGGAGGAAGGAGAATGTGCCCAAAAAGTTTTTTCTGTTCGTAAGTTAGCCGAAAAGTTATCAAAGCAGACTTTTACAAATGAAGAGGGGAAAACGGTAAAGGTTGTTTTTGAAGAGATAGAACAGAAGTGTGAATATCTTCTCGGAGATGTGGAACATATCGAACAGATATGGATAAAACTGCTGACGGTTGCCTGTGCTAAGGAAGATAGGGAAAAGGCAGTAAAAACAATGTTTTCTGTCAGACAGTCAGAAGAAAGGCAGGCTGTTTTGGAGATTTCCGTAGAAGCAGCAGGCAGAATAGAGATGGATGAGACACAATATCTGATTACAAAGAGTATGATTAAAATGCTGCAGGGGATTTCACGAAGGGAAGAGAAGGAAAAGACTATATTTTATGTTAAATTACCTTTAAAAAAAGCAAAAATTCCTGTGGCAGAATGTAGGGATTTCCGAACCATGCGGGTATTAAGCGTGGGTGAGGAAGAAATCTATCGCGATTATTATGCTACGATTTTTAGTCGGCTGGGGCTTCAGTTTGACGTGGTGGAAAAAGAGGAAGAGGCACTAAGGCTGCTTAAACTGGCATATCAAAACGGAGAGAGCTATGATGTTTGTTTTGTGAACTGGCAGATGGAGAAAACAGGGGCTTCTGATTTTGTGGAAAAGGTGAGAAACCAATATGACCGTGATACAGTTCTGCTTGTCTGTCTTTCTAATGATAAAGAGACGTTAGAAGCGGAAATGAAAAGAGCAGGTGCTGATTATGTGATAGTAAAGCCGGTATTCCAGTCTACGGTTTATCAATTGCTTACAGATATCTGTCAGAAATAAAAATAAGTGCCCGCTGGCGCATAAAAACACAAAAAACGGTGAAACTATCTTAAGAAGTGTGGAGCGCAGAAGAATGTTGCCTGCACTGAAAAGTTAGAAAACGGAGGTGGAATATGAGCCAGTTATCAGAAAAAGAGTTGTCTGCATTAAATGACCTACTGACGGAGGAGGAACTTTTAATTAAAAAGTTTCAGATGCTTGCAGAGCATACCGAAGATCAGGAGATTAGTGCAAAATTTGCGGAGATTTCTGCAAAACATCAGGGACATTTTAACTCTCTGTATGCACAGTTAAGTTAAGCAATCGCCGCATGGGCAGAAATGAGGGAATTATGACAGAACAAATTTACACGGACAAAGAGATTTTAGCGGATGCGCTGACCGCCGAGAAAACAGCAACCAACAACTATAATACATTTGCCAATGAGTGTGTTCACAATAATGTAAGAGATGCGATTTTGCATTGCCTTGAGCAGGAGCACAGCATTCAGGAGGATGTATTTAACATGATGCACCAGAGAGGCTACTATCCGACACCGGATGCGGACACGAATAAGGTGCAGAGTGCAAAACAGAAATTTTCCCAGTGTGTGAAAACTGTATAAAAAAGATGCCGCGTGATTGCGGCATTTTTTTATTTTATAGGAAAGACCTTGCTGAATTAACGCGATAAAGTATACGCCTTTCCTATAAAATAAAAAGCACTCCGTGCGGGATGCGCACGGTTGTGGAAAGGAAAGATATGCTACGCATACCACAACCGGCGCGCAAAGTGAACAAGCCCCTCAAA
>JAQXGQ010000046.1 GCA_029006795.1 Clostridiales bacterium
GTAAAATCGTTTTCTATCTCCTGTCTCTCACAGTTCTTAATAATGAAGCTCATATCAAATTCTGCATTATGCGCCACCATAATGGCACCTTTGCAAAACTCCATAAATTCCGGCAGGATTTCTTCGATTTTCGGTGCATCCATTACCATATCATCTTTAATGGAAGTCAGTTCCTCAATCCGAAAAGGAATCGGTACTTCCGGATTGACAAAGGTGGAAAATTTATCTGTAATCACTCCGTTTTCTACTTTTACCGCTCCGATTTCGATGATTTTATCCTTTTCCGGTGAAAATCCTGTGGTCTCTAAATCAAACACCACATAAGTATCATCTAAATTCTGGTCTTTGGAGTTGGTGATAATGTCTTTCAAATCATCCACCAGGTAGGCTTCCACACCATAAATCACTTTAAAATCATCATCCGGGTCCAAAGCATGGTTTGCATCCGGGAATGCCTGAACATCTCCGTGATCTGTGATAGCGATTGCCTTGTGCCCCCACTTCATAGCCCGCTTTACGATATCCTTTACCTCAGAGACACCGTCCATATCGCTCATTTTGGTATGGCAATGTAATTCCACTCGCTTCTCCGGGCTAGTGTCCATTCGCATGGTTGTAAAGTCTGCCGTCTTTTTAATACCTACAATAGAACCAATCGTTAGCTCACTATCAAACTTATCAATGGTGGTAACTCCCTTTATCTTTAAGAAAGCACCTTTTTTCACACCCTCTAAAAGTTCCGGTAACTGGTCGTTTCTGGTAAATATATTTAAGACGATAGAATCGGTAAAATCCGTTACCGACATAATCACAATGGTTTTCTCATTTCGGATTTCTCTGGTTTCTAAGGTCATCACCTGACAACGAATGGTGACCTCTCCCATCTCTCCGATAATCTTTTCAATCGGAATCGGCTCGTCATCAAAATCTTTTCCGTAGAGTACATCCGGGTTATCCGACTTTTTAAATCCGCCACCGTAACCGCCCTCAAATTTCTTTTTGAACTCTTTTTTGCCTCCGAAATTTCCACTACCTGAATTTGCATTATTTCCTGCACTTTTCAATGTTTTTGCATCATTTTTTTCAGTTTCTTTTTTCTGTACAATATCAGGCGCAGCCACAATGTTTTCGAAACTGTTTTCTCCCTCTGCAGACACTGCCGCTTCTCCATCCTCATTTTTGAGGTTCACTTTTTTCATAATATTATGAATCTCAAACTGAATCTGCAAATCACTGTTCTTACGGTGTTTGCTCTCTTTCGGCTCCTCGAAGGCAAGCTCTACAGATAAATTTAAGCCGCAGCGTTCGCATACGACTTTTTCTAAAAATTCTACAATTTCACGGGAACGTGTCTGGGCAATAATCGTATTCTCCAATGTCAGGAGCAGGTGGGTATCATCCTGAAATTCCATTTTTGCAGAACGCAGCAGATTATATTCCATCAAACTGTAATTTTTCAGTTCCTCTAACATGCTGTCTTTGTATAAATCCATCAGCGTCTGGGGTGTATACTGACCAGAAAGATGATATTTTTCAATCACCTTGACATCCATCTGCCGCCCTTTAAAAATCTGCTCTCCGATGGATTTTTCCAACTCATAAATATTCTTTTTATGTATCAGGCGGGTTCCGGTCAGGTAAATACGGATGTGATCCTTTTCATGGTTCATGCCCACCTTCGTTACTTCCATTTCTGATAACAATTTTTTCATATCAGAAGCGACTTCTAAAGTTGGAAATACATCAAAGAATAATTTTGTCAATCTACTCACCTCCAGTTAGAAGAATGCCTATTTCCAATGTAACAATTCATAGCGCAGACTTTCTAACAATTCTGACTCCGGTACTTTTTTATAAACTTCTCCGTGTTTGATAATCAGCCCTTCTCCGATACCTCCGGCGATACCGATATCGGCTTCCTTTGCCTCACCAGGCCCATTTACCACACAGCCCATCACTGCCACTTTAATATCTAAGGGGATATCCGCAACCATGTTCTCTACCTGATTGGCAAGTTCAATCAAATTAATCTTTGTTCTGCCACAGGTCGGACAGGAAACCACTTCAATTCCGCCCTTTCGCAGACCTAAGGTTCTTAAAATCAGTTTTGCAGATTTGATTTCCTCTAAGGGGTCTCCGGTCAAAGAAACACGAATCGTATCACCAATGCCCTGATGTAAAATCAGTCCCAATCCGATGGAAGATTTGATATTTCCGCTGATAATCGTTCCTGCTTCCGTAATTCCCACATGAAGCGGATGATCCGTTTTTGCTGCAATCAATTCATGGGCTTTCACACACATCATCACATCAGAAGATTTGATGCTGATGACAAGATTATCATACCCCATATCTTCTATCATTTTTACTTTATCTAAGGCACTCTCTACAATTCCTTGAGCGGTCACACCATGATATTTCTCCACCAGTTCTTTCTCTAAAGAACCACTGTTAACACCCACACGAATAGGAATATTTCTCTGTTTCGCCACATCCACTACGGCTTTGACTCTCTCTTCACTGCCGATATTTCCCGGATTGATACGGATTTTATCAGCGCCATGTTCCATTGCCGCAATGGCTAAACGATAATCAAAATGAATATCTGCCACCACCGGAATAGACACCTGCTTTTTGATTTCCGTCAAAGCCTCTGCTGCCTCCATCGTAGGCACCGCACAACGGATAATATCGCATCCCGCTGCCGCAAGTTTCTGAATCTGTGCTACGGTAGCTGCTACATCCTCCGTTTTCGTATTTGTCATGGACTGTATTAGAATAGGATTTCCTCCACCAATCACCCTGTCACCAATTTTTACCGTTTTTGTCATAGCTAACGCTCCTTTCCCCATCATCCGGCTCTATTCATGGGGTATTTTATAAAAATATTTTCCGAATATCGTTAAACATTACCACAATCATCAATGCAAATAACAACACAATTCCTACAAAATGAACCATCCCCTCTTTTTCCGGGTCTATTTTCTTTCTACGGATTGCCTCTACAATTAAGAATACCAGTCTGCCTCCATCTAATGCAGGAATAGGCAGTAAATTCATCACACCTAAGTTTGCCGCCAAAATAATACAGATATAGAGCATCTGTAAAAATGCCGCATAATAGCCATAAGAAACGCTTTCCTCGTAGCTGTCACCTATCACATCCACAATTCCCACAGGACCACTCATATCATTAATGGAGACACCACCGGTCACAAGCAGTTTCAAGCTGCCTAATGTTGTGGAAATCCAGTACTTTACTTCATACACACTGTATTTCATATTTTCCCAAAGATTTCCATGTGTATTTTCCACTGTTCCCTGAAAACCATAAAGATATCTGCCTAATTCCTCATCATATTTCGGAACCAGAGTGGTCTGATATTTCTCTCCGTCCCGCTCGTAGGTAATCTCAACCGTCTCTCCCGCATGATACATGGAATAGGAGCTGATTTCACGATAAAAATGAATATTTTTACCATTCATCTTCAAAATCTTATCTCCCGACTGCATTCCGGCTTCCTCCGCCGCATACCCCGGCGTCACATCAGAAATTACCGGAATGTCATATCCGATATTGCAGACTAAAATAAAAGAGAATACCAGTGCCATAATAAAATTAAACGCCGGACCTGCTGCCACCACGCTAATTCTTGCCCAGACAGACTTATTTCCGAATGCACGTTCATCGCTGCTCTCGCCATCCTCGCCCTCCATCATACAGGCACCGCCAAAGGGCAATAATTTCAGAGAATACTTTGTTTCCCCCTTCGTTACTCCGAAAAGGGTAGGCCCTAATCCTAAGGAAAATTCATTGACCCGGATTCCATTTGCCTTTGCCAGCCAAAAATGCCCCAATTCATGGAAGATAATCAAAATACTAAAAATGAGTAATGCAATAATAATTTTCATTTACAAACAAACCTTTCTATATGCTCATACACCAGTGCCTCTGTCTCTAAGATTTCTTCCAATGAGGGATTTTCCTTGTATGTAATCCGCTGCATACATTCCTCAATAATTTCCGTAATCTTCAGATAGCTGATTTTTTTATTCAAAAACAATGCCACTGCCTTTTCGTTTGCCGCATTATAGATTGTCGGAACATTTCCGCCCTGTTTCATGGCATCATAGGCTAATTTCAGTCCCCGAAAAGTCTCTATATCCGGCTGTTCAAAAGTCATACTGCCTAAGGAGAATAAATCTAACCGTTTTCCTGACATCGGCAGACGCTTCGGATAATAGAGAGCATACTGTATTGGCAGACGCATATCCGGTGTTCCAAGCTGGGCAATCACGGCCCCGTCCTCATATTCCACTGCGGAATGAATGACACTCTGAGGATGTACCACAACCTGTATCTGTTCTAGTTCCACGCCAAAAAGCCATTTTGCCTCCATGACCTCTAACCCTTTATTTACTAAAGTAGAGGAATCAATGGTAATTTTCCTTCCCATTGACCAGTTTGGATGTTTTAGCGCATCCTCCACCTGTATCTGCTCTAATTCTGCCCTCTTTTTTCCACGGAAAGGCCCGCCGGAAGCAGTTAACAGGATTTTGCTGACTTTATTTTCCTCATTTCCCTGCAGTGACTGAAAAATGGCACTGTGTTCACTATCCACAGGCAGAATCGGTACACCGCACTCCTTTGCCATAGGCATAATAAGATGTCCGGCAGTAACTAAAGTTTCCTTATTGGCAAGGGCAATCTTTTTTCCTTCCCGAATTGCTGCGATGGTAGGTCGGATACCTAACATCCCCACAATTGCTGTCACTAAAATCTCGCTGTCCGGGTGTGTGGCGACCGCAAGAAGTCCCTCCATTCCGGAGACAATTTTCACCTGTAGATCTGCTGTTCTTATCCGAAGTTCCTTTGCTCTTTCCTCATCATAGACACAAACTAACTTCGGTGAAAACTCTCTCATCTGCGTTTCTAACATATTTATATTACTTCCTGCCGCGATTGCCACAACCTCAATATCCTTTTGTTCCCTGACAATCTCAAGGGTCTGTGTACCGATGGAACCGGTAGAGCCCAAAACTGCAATCTTCTTCATCTGCTCTCTCCATTATTATAAAGTACTTTCATTTTATAGTACGATAAGGTTCGCCGCCAGAAAATATATCATGGGCGCTGTAAAAATCACACTGTCAAAACGGTCTAAAATACCGCCATGACCAGGAATTAATTTTCCGTAATCCTTGATATCATAATTGCGCTTGATTGCCGAAGCCGTCAAATCACCTACCATAGAAATCAATGCGCCTACGGCACTGATTGCCGCCATAATATAAACATGAGTATTTTCCACATCCATTGCATTTTTAAAAATCATACCATATAGTATGGTTAAAAGCGCTGCTCCTAACACACCGCCAATGGCTCCCTCTACCGATTTCTTCGGACTTAATTTGGGTGACATTTTATGTTTTCCAATCAGAACTCCCACACAGTAAGCACAGGTATCACATCCCCAGGAACATAAGAAAATCAGCCATACGATATAGGCACCTGCCTTAAGCATTCTCGTTTGATATACATAAGACAACATCACCGCCACATAAAACACACCGAAAAACGCTGCAAGAAGTTGCTCTGTTTTATATTTCGGATATGTAAATACATAGGCAAACATCAGTAACATAAGAAATCCCAGAACAAACATCATCATATCCGGCAAAAAATGAAATTTTAAGTTGCAATAAAACACTGCCGCCGCCAGATAACCGATCATACCCGGAAGTTCCTTTTCAATGTGAAAAATACGGTATAATTCAAACATTCCGATATAAGATATTACCAACGTTGATACTAATAAGAGATTTCCACCTGTAATAATCAATATCAGTGCAGCAATTACTAACACTATTCCGCTAAGCAGTCTGGTCTTAAACATTTGTTTCCTCCTTCAGTCCGCCAAATCTTCTGTCCCTTTTATTATACGCTTCCACGGCCTTTTCTAATTCTTCTTTTCCGAAATCCGGCCACGGAACATCCGTAAAATAGAACTCACTGTAAGCAAGCTGCCACAACAGATAATTAGATAATCTCTGTTCCCCACTGGTTCGTATCAGTAAATCAGGGTCCGGAATACCTGCCGTATCTAAATAATTTTCAAACACCGGCTCTGAGATATCCTCTTTATTTACCTTGCCTGAAAGTAAATCATCTGCCATGCGCTGCATTGCACGAATCATCTCATCCCGACTTCCGTAATTGATAGCTATCTGTAAATTCAATCCGTCATTCTTCTTCGAGGCCTCTTCTAATTCCGCAATCTGATTTCTGAATTTTTCTGTCAGCCGGGTAGTATCACCGATAACCCGGACTCTCATATTGTTCCTATCTGCTGTCTTAATACAGTTTTTCAGATAACTCTCTAAGAGTTTCATCAATGCACTTACTTCACTCTCCGGGCGGTTCCAATTCTCTGTGGAAAAAGCATACATCGTAACATACTTAATCCCCATATCATGTGCCGCCTTACAGACCGTCTCCACATTTTTAGCTCCCATCGTATGCCCATAGTTACGTGGCATTCCCTTACTCTTTGCCCATCTGCCGTTTCCGTCTAATATGATTGCTACATGTTGTGGAATCTTCATATTCATCCCTACCTTTATTGTCCCATTATTCTTTGACAAAACTTTGTCTTGTTTCTAAATTTTTTAGAAAATCAACGTATTTCCTGCCATATACAAAGTGAGGACACGCTTTATCATGTCCTCACTTATTTAAGTCCGCCACAAGTTGACGATTTTATACTGTAAGAATTTCCTTTGTCTTAGCCTCTACCGCTTTGTCTATCTCTGCGATATATTTGTCTGTCATCTTCTGTGCTTTCTCCTCTAACTCCTTGATTTCGTCCTCGGAAATGTCAGCAGATTTGCTTAATTTCTTAAAGGAGTCGTTAGCATCACGACGAATGTTACGGATTGCAACTTTAGCATTCTCACCTTTTTTCTTTACATCCTTCGCTAGTTCCTTACGTCTCTCCTCGGTAAGCTCCGGGAATAACAAACGTACTACCTTACCGTCGTTGGTCGGGTTGATTCCTAAATCAGAGGTAAGGATTGCTTTCTCAATCTCCTTTACCATAGAAGCCTCCCACGGCTGAATCTGAATCATTCTTGGCTCTGGAACGCTGACGTTTGCCACCTGCTGAATGCCGGTTGGTGTTCCGTAATAATCTACCTTCAATTTGTCAAGCACATGCGGATTGGCACGACCGGCACGGATACTGCCGAACTCCTCTGATAAGTTGCCCATTGTCTTCTGCATTTTTTCATCATACTGAACTAATCTCTCATCCATATCTCTATCCATACCTTTCGTGGTTTTCAATTCTGTTTCACAGGGAAGAAGAACGCCGTTTTTGCATTCTTCGGTATAAATGAAACAAGCTTCTTTTATACTGTAACCTTTGTTCCGTTAAACTCACCTGTCATGGCTTTTACAATACTATTCTCTTCGTTTAAGCCAAAGACATACATCGGCATTTTATTTTCCATACACATAATGGAAGCAGTTAAATCTACTACTGCCAGTTTTTTATCAATCACTTCCTGAATGGAAACCTCATCGTATTTTACTGCCGCAGGATTTACCTTCGGGTCGCTGTCGTATACCCCGTCAATGGCTTTTGCAAGATAGATACCTTCTGCTTCCATCTCAATGGCACGAAGTACAATCCCCGTATCGGTAGAAAAATAGGGATGCCCGGTACCTCCCGCAAAAAACACTACCATTCCTTTTTCAAAGTATTTATTAGCACGGTCTTTTGAAAATAGCTTTGTCATACTGCCACACTCAAAAGGTGTCAATATCTGGGTCTTCATGCCAACGGAACGAAATATTTCAGACACATAGATACAGTTCATAATGGTCGCAAGCATACCAATCTGATCTGCTTTGGTTCTATCGATAGTCTCACTGGTTCTTCCTCTCCAGAAATTACCGCCACCGATAACAATTCCAACCTGCACACCCTGATCCACAATCTGTTTTACCTGACGCGCTACTTCTGTAACAGTAGGTTCATCAAACCCGGTATGCTTTTCTCCGGCTAAAGCCTCTCCACTTAACTTCAGAAATACTCTCTTCATGGTGGATTTACATTCCTTTCTTTCCATCAAACAAACTCTGTACATCTACATCAGAGTAGCACTGTGAACAGAAACCTTCGATGACAGCACCGTTGTTAATCTGTACAGAACGGGATTTAATGTTACCCATGACAACTGCGGATGTATCAACTACAACCGGTCCCTGTACGTCAATATCACCTTTGATAGCACCTGCAATCACTGCAGAAGTAGAAGTTACATTACCGATAATTACAGAACCAAGTCCGATTTTTACAGTTCCGGTACTTACTACTTCACCTTCAATTTTTGCTGCATCAGCAAAAAATTCAGAAGCATTGCTATTTCCGTTTACAACACCGGTAACAACTAATTTCCCATTGCATCCTACGTTTCCGTCTACCTGTCCTCTTACATCTAAAGAACCGTTAGATATGATATCACCTTTGATGATTGTACCTTCCGTGATAACAGATACCTCGTCAGATACCTCCGGACTTGGTGTAGCTGGTGTTGCTACAGGCGTTGTTGCTGGTGTTACTGGTGTGGTCATATTGTCAGACATTTTTTTCTCCTCCTGGATTGCTTTTATATCATTTTCTGTTGTCTCTGTAAAAATCGGCTCTGCTACCGTTTCCACTTTCTTTTCTTCCTGCACTGCTTTTGCTACTTTCGCTGCCGCAGCTGCTTTTTTTGCAGCGGCTGCCTTCTCGGCTTCCTGTTTGGTCACTTGCTGTAAAAGACCGTCAAGTTTTGATAATTCGGATTCAACATCCACTTCACCTTCTAAGGTGTTGACTACTAAATCGTCTTCATTGGCAGTTGTTTCAAGGTTGTCTTCTCCAGGCATCAATTCATTGACAGCCTGCGAAAAATCATCTTTAAAATCTTTAAAAAATCCCATGCTCCATTCCTCCATTTATTTTTTCGGTTATTCAACAGTTGCTGCTTTTACAGATTGAATAACCTGTGTATCTTCATCAATCGGTAAGATTTGCGCACCCATTGCCTGTAATGCTTCAATCAAAGGCCCGATTGCTTCTACCGTTGTTCCTTTGTCCGCTCCATCATGGAGCAACACCACTGACGTCTTATATTTTACTACATCTCCTTTGACATTTTCAACTATTTCCTGTGCTGTGTAAGTGGAAGATGCCGCATCTCCTGCCGACACATTCCAATCAAAATATGTAGTTCCTTCTTTATTCAGGAAATGAATAAAATTCTCCATAGGCACATTACTGATAGAATTGTTGCTGCCCCCCGGAAACCGGTATAGCTGGCTTTTTACTCCGGTGACCTCTTCTAAGTAGTCCTGCAATTTGTGATAATCTTCCTCGAAAGCTTCATTTGACTGGTATATCACACTATATTTATTAGAGTAAGAGTGCATTCCTAAAGTATGCCCCTCCGCTACAATCCTCTGATAAATGGCTGCTGACTCTTCGTCCTCTCTGCCGGACACAAAAAAGGTTGCCTTGACATTATATGCTGCTAAGATATCTAAAATAGCTGATGTATTCTCCGAAGGACCATCATCAAAAGTCAGGTAAACTTTGTGCACATCCCCCTCTTTTGCCAGGTTGTCCGCCTCTTCGATTCCGCTTGCCGGCGGTGTCACCTTTTCCCATGTCTCTTCGCTCTCTGCCGTCTGCTCCGTTTCCATCACCATCTCTGTCGTAACCGGTATATCCGACTTATCATTCCCGTTTACAACGGTATTTCCACTGTTGGCCGCCTCACTGCTTACCGTCAGTGCATCTATTTTCTTTTCCATAGAAATCACCTTTGCAAACAGGCAGATAATCAATATCATAGATAATAAAATCCAACCGGTAATGGTAAAGATGATTCCGTTTCTTATTCTTCCAATTCTTTTTCTTCGTTTTCTCTGATTGCTAACTAAATCTGAATCATTATCCTGCATGTGGTATCCCCCAAAGTAATCCTTAATACTTATCTATTGTATCACATTTTTCTATTTTTCAAAGAAAAAAGCACAAAAAAATTGATTAATTTTTTTGTGCTTTTTGCAAAATTTTCTGATTATTATTCTGTTTTTGAAGAAACGACTACTTTCCGAGGAAATTTGCAACAATAAATCCAACGATAAAAAGAAAAATGCCTACCAATGCCGTGCCAAATTCCAGATTTCCCAAACTGATACCGGAAAGTACGGCTATCGGTGAAGCAACCAGCAAACCTAAAATTCCAAAATAGGTCTTCCGTTCATGCTTATTCAGCAAATATTCCACCAGTTTAGAAATAAGAAAGATGCCAAGTACCACACCGATACCAAACGGGACTAAAATTCTCATATAGTTCCATATTTTTGCCCACTGCAGAGTAAATACCGCTACGATAAACTCATTAATACAGTCAATAATTGGTGTATAATACCCTAGAGACATCAGTATCATAGAGCCACTGACCCCCGGTATTACCATCGTTGCAGCCGCCACCGCTCCGATAAAAAACAGTGTCACGGCACTTCCTATCCCCACTGTCAGGACTTTATCCGCACCTTGTTGTAAAAATTCCATTCCTACAATTAATGCAAAAAATGCAACAAATATCAGAATTTCCGGTAACGTCACCCGCGCTCCCATAACTTTCGGCAGAATCAACGGCAGTCCTCCAAAAATTAATCCGATAAAGAGCATTACCGTCTGAAAAGGATAATATTCAAACAGATAACCTATCGCAAAGGATAATCCGGCAATTCCTAAAAGCATTCCAATTGCATAAGGCAACAGCAGCTTCACACTCTGTTTAAAATGGGAAAAAATTCCCGTTACAGCAGAAATTACATCTCCGTAAATCCCCATAGATACCATCATGGTTCCTCCGCTGACTCCGGGGATAATGTTTGCCACCCCGATTGCTACCCCCTGTAAAATATCTTTTATTAATTTCATATATTTTACCATGCCTTTCCGTAACCTTTTTCTGTCATACTGCTTTTTCTTATTTTACGCTGTCTCTTTTTTCTTATCTGTCGCTGTCTTTCCCCATCTGCCACAGCCCTTTTCTTCCGGCAGAATTTTCACTGCCAAAGCCACTAGCTGATTAGACAGCGGCAGCAGCAGACAGGTCGTTCCGATATTAAACAATGTGTGCATATTGGCAATCTGCGCCATTGGATTTGCTGGTGTCAATCCCGCTACATATTCTGTCAATGGTGTATTCATACAAAGTACGGTAAACACCATCGTTCCAATCAAATTGAAAGCAAAATGTATGACGGTGGTACGTTTTGCGTTTCTGTTTGTACCCACCGAAGCTAACAATGCTGTGATACAGGTTCCAATATTTTGTCCAAAAAGTACATACACCGAACCGGAAAAGGAAATCGCTCCTCCCGCAGCAAGTGCCTGCAAAATTCCAACGGAAGCTGATGAGGACTGTATCAGTGCCGTAAAGGCAGCTCCCGCCAATATCCCCAGAAACGGATTTGAAAATTTTGTCATCATCCTGATAAAATATTCCGACTCACGCAAAGGCAGCATTGCCGTGCTCATCATTTCCATTCCAATAAACAAGATCCCCAATCCTGCTACCATCGTTCCAACGTTTCTCCATGCAGAACTCTTTAAAAACACAATCACAATCACTCCAACAAAGGTTATCACCGGTGCCACTGCTCCAATATCTAAGGCTATCAATTGCCCTGTAATCGTTGTTCCAATGTTCGCCCCCATTATTACGCCTACTGCCTGACGCAATGTCATCATGCCGGAGTTTACAAATCCCACTACCATTACCGTGACAGCTGACGAGGATTGTACAACTGCCGTAACCGCAGCCCCCACCAGCACGCCCAAATAACGGTTAGCCGTCAACCGTTCTAGTATCTGTTTCATTTTGCTTCCAGCAACTGCCTCTAAACCTGAATTCATCATTTGCATTCCATATAAAAATAATGCCAGTCCGCCAATCAATTCCATAAAATCTTTTCTGCTCATGTTTCTCCTCACTTTCCTATTCTATTATCCAAAAATAAGAAATATGTTCAATATTTTGAGGACTTTCTTGACGGTATTTTAGCAAAAGTTAAATAAGGACTTTTCGTTCACATAAAAATCCAAGCAAAAAAGGCATCATCACTCGTATTACTACAAGTAATGATGCCTTAAATCTGCTCAAAGTATTTATTTACGCATTCATCTGAGCTGCAACTTCTGCTGCAAAATCTTCCTGTTTCTTCTCAAGACCTTCACCTGTCTCGAAACGAACAAATCTTTTTACTTTTACAGTACATCCGGCTGCTTTAGAAACTTCCTCTAAGTATTTACCTACAGTCTGCTTTCCATCTTCTGCTTTTACATAAACCTGATCTACTAAACAGATTTCTTTTAACTCTTTGCTGATACGTCCTTCAATCATACCGTTGATAACTTTCTCCGGTTTCTGGGACTCTTTCGGATCATTCATAATCTGAGCTAAGAGGATTTCTTTCTCATGTGCGATGTAATCAGCACTTACCTCTTCTCTGGAAACATATTTTGGATTCAATGCTGCAATCTGCATTGCAATGTTTACCATTGCTTCTTTTACTGCATCATTAACAACATCTGTATCAGCTTCTACAATAACGCCGATTCTTCCGCCGCCATGAATGTAAGAAGCTACACAGCCATGCTCTGCAACCACTTTTTCAAATCTACGGATTTTTAAGTTTTCTCCGATAACTGCAACTTTTTCTACTAATGCGTCATTTACAGTCTTGCTGGAATCCTGACTCCAAGCCTCTGCCATAAATGCGTCCATATCAGTAGCATTAGAATTAACTGCCTGTTCGGCAACTGCCTTTACGAACTCCTGAAATGTTTCATTCTTAGCAACAAAGTCAGTCTCGGAGTTTACTTCTACAACGGCTGCTGTCTTCTCATCTTTAAGGACAACGGTACAAAGACCCTCTGCAGCAATACGGCTTGCTTTTTTCTCAGCTTTTGCCTGTCCGTTCTTTCTTAAGAACTCAACTGCCTCGTCCATATTTCCGTTTGTCTCGTTTAACGCTTTTTTACAATCCATCATACCTGCGCCGGTCATCTCACGCAGTTCTTTTACCATAGCTGCTGTAATAGCCATTTTTCAATCCTCCAATAATTCAAATTATGCTTCTTCTGCTACTGCTTCCTCGTCTGCTGCTGCGGACTCTGCTTCTTCTGCAGTCATCTCTGCACCCTGATTTGCTTCAATAACAGCATCAGCCATTTTAGATACGATTAATTTAACAGCTCTGATAGCGTCATCATTACCCGGAATTACATAATCTAACTCTTCCGGATCACAGTTAGTATCTGCAATACCGATTAATGTAATTCCTAATGTATGTGCCTCCTGGATACAAATTCTTTCTTTCTTAGGATCTACTACAAAGATTGCATCCGGGATTTTCTTCATTTCTTTGATACCACCCAGGTTCTTCTCTAATTTCTCCCACTCTTTTTTCAGTGCGATAACTTCTTTCTTAGGTAATACTTCGAAAGTACCGTCGGTAGCCATCGTCTCAATCTCTTTTAATCTTGCAATACGGCTCTGGATGGTTCTGAAGTTGGTTAACATACCACCTAACCATCTCTCATTTACATAGAACATTCCGCAACGCTCTGCTTCTGTTTTAATAGCGTCCTGTGCCTGTTTCTTTGTTCCAACGAAGAGGATTGTACCACCTTCTGCTGCGATATCAGACACTGCTTTGTAAGCCTCATCTACTTTACCGACAGATTTCTGTAAGTCAATGATATAAATACCATTTCTCTCTGTGTAGATGTATGGAGCCATTTTCGGGTTCCATCTTCTTGTCTGATGTCCAAAGTGAACACCTGCTTCTAATAACTGTTTCATTGAAATAACGCTCATTCTTTTTTCCTCCTGGTTTTTATAAGCTTCTTCCATATGCTTCACCCCGCCAGACGACCTTTCGGCACCGGTCTTTTAGTCTGCATATGTGTTTTTTTTACAGAATCCATGAATGAAATTCTGTCACAACCTTGCTGATTATATCATAAAAACATTGCACACGCAAGATTTTTTTGCAATGTTTTACCGCCTTTTTACCAAAAAGGAACGTTCTGTTACAAACGCTCCTTTTTCCTATGGTTCTTCAATTGGTCCATTTTTTAATACATTGGCAATTTCCTCATAGGTCAGCTCATAAGGAATATCATAGCTTCCTGTACTGATATTAGAAGCATATCCTATTTCTGACAAATATTTCCGAAAAGCCTCCGCATCATCAATCACCCCGTTTGCAGCTAAATTCTCGCACACGGTTCTGCACACATCCCCACGATTTACTACAAGGCGATAAGGTGCCTTATTTTCATCCGTCTGGACTGCATCTGCACTATCCTCCGCTGTGCCGACATCTGTGGTATCTACCGTTTCTTCCGATATCTCGGTATCTATGATTTCCGATGCTTCCTCACTATTCAACTCTTCCGTGCTGTTTTCTAAAATCTGCTCCACAGCATCCTGCTGTTCTGTCGAAAATGTTTCAGTCTCCTCCTCCGGCATCACCATACCTAACATCGTTGCTTTTGCAATAACCTCTTCCACCGGAATATTGTCAATGTCGTCTTCTTTTCCTCCAAAACTGATTGCCAGAATGATTGTTGTCACAATAATTCCAATTCCCAGTCCACGCAAATAATACTTTAATTTCACGAATCTATATCCCCTTTATAAAGTCCTATCACAAGTTTTACTTCACCAAGTCCTAATCCAAACCTTCTGGCAATCTCGACATCACTTATGCCCTCTTTATGTAGTGCCAGTATCTCTTTGTTGTGATTTTCCTTTTCCTCATCAGTACTTTCTTCCAGTAACATCTCCGGCTCTTCTGGTATTTCCTGTACTGTAGCAACCACCTTCTGTGTCACTATGGGTTCTGCCGTTACGGCTGCTGTCACAGGAGACACAGTCATATTTTCCTGCATATTTCTGACATCTGCAGCCAATCTCTGCAAATCTGATGCCATCCCTGTCAACTCCGTATGCTTGTCATTTAACATATTGTAAAGAAACATAATTTCATTATGCACCTTATTCATATTTTCAAGCACAGTATCAGAATACTCACTAATTGCCATAATCTTCTCGTTCGTTACTTTTTCTAAAGCACGATCCGTCTTTTCCGTAGATGTTTCTATCTGTTCATCTATTGCATCTTCAATCTTGCTGTTTGCATCCTCTAATCCACGACCAATAATTTTTTTCAATTCTCCTTCACTTAGTCGTGCAATTTTACTCAATTCGGAGGGAGATAATTTTTCTGTGATAAAAAAACTCCCAACCATAAATACTGCTCCTATCAGAAGCAAAAATACTTCTACTCCAGTCATATGATCTCCCCTTATATCTTTACGTCAAAGCTGGTTTTTCTTTCTTTCGGAAGAATTTTTCCATCCTTCTCTAATTTTTTTTCCTGCTTCTTTTTCTTTCTACCGTCCCTGCTGTAGCTGTTACTGCCTTTTTCCTTTGCATCATAGCGGAACTCAAAATTTTCTTTTTCTTCTGTATCCTGTACCTTATGCGCTAAACTTTCTTCGTGTTTTTCCTGATTTACTTCAATGTTGTGCTGCTGTACCACAGGCTTATTATCCTCATGTTGTTTCATATTTCCAATATCCTGTGTCCGTTGTATCATTCCATTAAAATCAACCGGTCTAATCGACATTTTAAAGCACCACCTTTTTTCTGTTGTCAATCAACGAATATTCCCATATAATTCCCCATTTTTTTTCGCATTTTTAAAAGCGCTTTTGTATGCAGTTGGGAAACTCTCGATTCTGACACTTCCAAAATGTTACTGATTTCCTTTAATGTCAAATCCTCATAATAATAGAGTAAAATTACTTTTTGCTCTTTTTCTGTCAATAACTCCATTGACTCTTTCAAGACTTTTTTTAATTCCTCTTCCTGTATGGAATCTTCCGGCTGCACAAAATGCGAATTATTCTTCGCATCCATCACCGGCTCTCCGCCCTGTTCCACAAACTCATTGAGCGAAACAACATTTGTCACATTCAACTGAACCTGCCACTCATTTAACTCTGTCTCTGCAATTCCCAGTTCTTTTGCAATTTCTTCATCCGTTGCATTTTTCCCAGTTCTTGTTTCAATCTTTCTTATTGCTTCTTCTATCTTTTTTCGTTTCTGGCGAACAGTTCTCGGTATCCAGTCCATCTTCCTTATCTGATCTAAAATTGATCCTCTAATTCTAAGACTGGCATATGTCTCAAATTTTACATCCTTATTCAAATCGAATTTGTCAATCGCATCAATTAGTCCAAATATACCATAGCTTACCAGATCTTCATATTCTACGTTATAGCCAAGATACATACTGAGCCGTCCTGCCACCACTTTCACTAACGGTGCATACTCAATAATTATTTTTTCTCTCAGCTCAGCAGACGGATTTTTCTGATAATCCTCCCAGAGCTTTTCTCTTTCAACCGTTTTCATATGAAGCCCCCACGTTTAAGTTATTTTTCTTCCTGTTCCTCTTCCGGCTCTTCCGGTTTCTGCTCTTGCTCCCCATCTGCCTCATCATTTTCAGAAACGTCTTCACCATCCGTGGTATCTTCTTCCATTTCTTTGAAGTTACTGTCAATTATCATCTTTACAATACATCCTAACACATAAAAAATCAGCAGCACTATTAACAGTACTTTCACAAATCTAATTGTCTCAATATGCGTCAGTATTCCAACAATACAGGTAACGAAGCCTGCTGTCAGCATGATAATCGCAGGTATTGGTTTTGTTTTCATACCGCATCCATGCCTTTCTTTTATTAAATGATTTTCAAAGGCTTTCCGACTGATTTAATGTAAAACTCTCCTGTATCGCAATGGAGTTCTACCGTCCTACCATAATTTAGACCGGTATCCTCTGCAACAAGACGAATACCTAACTGCTTTAGCTTTAATTTTGCAGCCTCTGTATTTCTCGCACCGATGTTTCCAACTTCGGAAAGTCCACTTACCTCAAACATCTTCGCTCCACCTGCAATTTTGGCAACTAATCTGCTCTTATTTGCTCCTGCCGCAATTACACGCTTGTACAATTCTTCAATGCCTGTATCTCCAAATTTTGCAATATTACTGTTATTGCGAACTTTGGTACTATCTGGAAGCATATAATGAACCATTCCACCAACTTTTGTTACCGGATCATAAAACACCAGACCGATACAAGAGCCCAGCCCCAAAGTCGTAATAACATTAGGGGCTTTACATATATTCAAATCTGCCATGCCCACTTTTATTACTTCACTCATACGCTTTCTCCTTATATTGAGATTCCAAGTGATGTCAATATTTTCTCATAAGACCCTTGCTCCGGCATAAGGATAAAATATCCGTTAATTGCCACATCCGCACATATTTCCGTCTGAATCAGCAAAGCATTATCTCCCTGCAACCCAAACTCAATGGCAGGAACACTTAGAATAGACGCTGCCATATCTACCGCAATATATGGAATGGAAGGTGCAATCACCATATTCGTCATGGATGATAATGCAGAAAGATAAGAACCGGCAATGATATTTCCAATCTCTTTTAACGCAGATAACTCAATCTCACCAAAAGGCTGATCTGCAGGCACATCCGTCATCATTAACTTATTGACCAGATAACGCGCCGATGGAATATCTAATAAGAACATCATACTACCGTCAATATCGTTCTGTACCTCCAAAAAGATACCCACAATGGTTTCATCCTCTGCACCGACTGCAGTGCCAAGTTGCGAAACCTCCATTAACTTAATATTGGGTACATTCATATCAATCTTCATACCAAGCATATTGGCAATCGCCGTAGTTGCATTTCCTGCGCCAATATTACCAATCTCTTTCAAGACATCTAGGTATAGTTTGTTTACCTCTTCCAATGACATATTTCCCATGAGTCATTTACTCTCCTCTCGCATTATGCAGATATAGAATGTTAGTGAGACTTCTCATAAGCCCCACTAACTTCCACCATTTATATATCGTCCTCTACAATAGAATTGATTGCAAGCAACGAAATCAACTCATTTCCATGTTTTCCCACTGCGTCAATGAATTTACCTTTATTGGTTTTGTCAATCTCATCTTCTCCTAAATTAACAACCTCTTTTACTTCATCTACGATAATTCCGATAGACGCATTATCCTCTAATTTTAGAATGATAATTCTGCTTGCATTTGTAAATACGTCATCTGCCAAATCCATCTTTTTACGAAGGCTCATAATTGGAACCACCTCACCTCGCAGATTAATAACTCCCGTAAAATAAGGCTGTACCTTTGGCACACGTGTAATTTTCTGCATACGAACGATATTGTCTATGTAACTGATATCAATTCCATACTGTTCATTGCCCACCATAACGACAATGTACTGTTTTGATTCTACTTCGCTTACTTCATAATTATTATTCGCCATGTTAACACCCCCATTACATTAATGCATTTGCATCTAAGATTAACGCTACCTCACCATCACCAAGAATGGTTGCACCGCTGATAATCTTGTTGCTATTAATGTATTTTCCAAGTGATTTGATAACAATTTCCTGCTGTCCTATAAGGTTGTCAACCACAAGACCCGCATGATTATCACCTTTCTTTACGATAACCACTGTCAGGTTCTCCGGCTCCTCTCTCGGCTCACTGTCAAGTATTTCATCTAACCGGATTAACGGGATTACCATTTCACGAAGTGAAATAACTTCCTGTGCTTCCACATATTTAATGTCTTTTACCGGAATATCCTCAATCGTTACAATGGAACCTAATGCAATCGCATATTTCTCGTCTCTGATTTCTACCATAAGTGCCTGAATAATCGCCAAAGTAAGCGGTAGTCTTACAGTAAAAGTAGTCCCCTCACCTAACTGGGTTTTAACTTCAACATCACCACCGAGTGCTTCAATATTTGATTTTACTACATCAAGACCTACACCTCGACCGGAAATGTCCGTAATTTTTTTTGCCATAGAGAAACTAGGCAGGAATAACAGATTCACAATCTCTTTCTGACTCATGCTTTCTGCCTGCTCCTCGGTAATGACGCCTCTCTCGATTGCCTTATTACGAACCGCATCAACATCAATACCGGCACCGTCATCCCCTACTTCAATGATAACGTTATTGCCTTCCTGGAATGCCTTTAAGAAAATACTTCCAACTTCCGGTTTTCCTAATGCACGACGCGTTTCATTATCCTCTAATCCATGATCAGCAGAGTTACGAAGCAAATGCTGCAACGGATCACCTATCTGGTCAACTACTGTACGGTCAAGTTCTGTCTCTTCACCGGACATGAACAATTCCATGTTTTTATTTAACTTTCTTGATAAGTCACGAATCATACGTGGGAACTTAGCCACAACACTCTCAATAGGCACCATTCGAACCTTCATAACTGATTCATGGAGATTCGTAGTAATACGCTCTAAGTACTCAATCTGATCATGGAATGTCTGATTCTGGAAATCCCCAGACTCTGTAGAGCTGAATGATACAAGGCTGTTTTTCGCGATAATCAACTCAGAAACCTGATTCATCAAGGCGTCTAATTTTTCAATATCCACGCGAACCGTACGATTTGTTACCGGTTTTGCAACTGCCTGTTTCTTATTATTTGATGTTGCTGGAGCTTTTGCTGCAGGTGCGGACGCCTTTGCTGCAGGTGCAGGTGTTGCCGCTTTCTCTGCTGTTGCTGTTTTTGCTGCAGGTGCCGTTGTTGCCGCTGCTGCTTCTTCCTCTGCCTTTTCCTGTTTTTCAGCAAGCGCTGCATATTTCACTTCTTCACCAACAACATCTTCTATCTCAGATACAGCCTTTGCTGCCTCTAAAATCTTATCAAGACTTTCCTCCGAAGCAAGATAAAAACTAAAGTCACAGTCAAATCGCTCATCCTCAATATCCTGTGAACTCGGATTGTAGACTAAAATCTGTCCAAACTCTTCTACAGCTTTAAACACAAGAAATGCTCTCGCTGCTTTTAACAAACACTCTTTCTGAATATATACAGTCATGCCATATACATGCAATCCATTCTCTTCTGCTTCTTTTATCTTTGTCTTTTCAGAATCATCTAATTCAAATTCAAAATATTTCTTTTTACCGTCAGTCTCGTTTTCTGCCGGTGCACTCTCTGCCACCGGTGCTGCTTCCTTCTTCGGCTCCGGTGCACTTCCGCCTTCACTGCCTGAGATAAAGTCATTTAATTCTTTGATAATCAGTTCATTATCCTCGGTTCCCTCGTCGGAGCTCGCCTTAATATTATTAAGATATCCTTCGATGGCATCGAGACATTTGAACAGCAAATCAATCATGGCACTATTGACTTTAATTTTTTCACTTCTGACTTCCTGGAACACGTTTTCCATATCATGTGTCAAATGCTGCATACGCTTAAAGCCCATAGTTCCTGCCATACCTTTTAAGGAATGGGCCGCACGGAAGATTTCGTTAATCGTATCCATATTTTCCGGCTCTTTTTCAAGAACCATAATACAGTCGCTTAAAGTCTGCAAATGTTCATCTGATTCATCAATAAATACTTCAAGATATTGGCTTACATCCATGTTATTGTACCCCCACATTCTTTGTTATTGTCTGAGCAATTTCCGTAAGAGGAACCACTTCATTCACTATACCGGTCTCTGCAATCGCCTTTGGCATGCCATACACAACACATGTTTCTGCATTTTGTGCAATAACATACACCGATTTACTTTTTGACAAAGACAAAATACCGTTTGTCCCATCTGCCCCCATTCCCGTCAAAACCACGCATACAATCTGGTCATATCCACAGGTTCGCAATGAATCATAGGTAATGTTGGCACAGGGCCTGAGTCCACCAATTGGCGGCATTTCATTCAGCTGTATCTTATGCTTTCCATCCGGGCACTTTTTCACTTCCATGTGTTTTCCTCCCGGCGCGATATAGACATTACCTTTTTCAAGAATGTCACCTTCCTCTGCCTCTTTCACTTTGATGGAACTTACTTCATTCAGCCTGTCCGCCATTGATTTTGTAAATCCTACCGGCATATGCTGTACGAGTACTATCGGTGCATCTAAGTTTTTTGGCAAATACGGTATTACACTCTGTAATGCCTTTGGACCGCCTGTGGAACAGGCAAGTGCTACGATTTTGTTTCCGCCTTTCACCGGCTGTGTTGTCTTTCGCAATGTAATTCTCCCTGTCGTTACACCCACCCGGTTACTTTGAGTCGTTCTGCTATCTTTTAAAACAGCCTTTAAAACACTCACCAGTTTTGCTTTAAATCGTTCACCCTTCGCCTCAATGATATTCATTGGTTTGGCCACAAAATCAATTGCGCCCCGCTCCATGGCAAGTATGGTTACCTCGGCATCTTTCGTTGTCTCGGTACTTACCATAATAACGGTAGCTTTTATCTTCTCCTTTTGCAACCGTTCTAACAGTTCCAGACCGTCCATCTTCGGCATATTTACATCAAGGACAACCGCATCATAGGTTGTTGTCTTTAACTTCTCATATGCTTCAAGACCGTCGCGGCATACATCTGTTGCCTGAAATGTTCCTTCTGAATTAATAATATCACAAATGACCCTTCTCATGAGTGCAGAGTCATCAACAACAAGAATATTTTTCTTCATATTTCCCTATTTGCCTCTTTGACGCGTTTTGCGTTCTTCTTCAAAAATATAATGAATGATTTCTTCTCTCACCTTGTCGTCTTTGATAAAAAATTTAGCACGAATCTCAAACCTCTTTTCCTGTAGCTTTTCCATCCTCTGACAGCTTATTACCCTCGCCACAATATGATACTGCTTATTCACGCTCTCACTGTTTAACGGAAGCTCTAACAGCAAGTTCGTATCCGGTTTTAATTCCTCTTCTGTAGTAAACCTTATGCCGCCTCCACTCAAGTCCTTAATTTGTCCGGCAGTCATATTTCCTGCAAGATAATCATCCCGAATCGTATCATATATCTGTTCTGTGGTATCTAACTCCACAGCTTCCTCCGGTATCTTATAGTAGCTGAATTCTAAAATGCAAGAATATCTGAAAAATTCTCTTCTTTGAAATTTTTCAAGTTCTGTCTTCAATTCTATTTCTAACATGTAGAAATTGTCTTTTTTATAACGCTCTTTTATCTGTCCTATTGCCCGGTAAAGTCCACCCATAGAGTAAAAAATAAATTCATATCGCACTCCGAGGGGAAGTAGCATTAATTTTCCGGCTTCACTTGGCATCGCAATCTGAAGATTTCCGTTCCTCTTGATATCAAGTACCTGGCTCTTATACATTCGAACCGTTTCACGCGTTCTTGCTGCCTGCTCTACTTCCTGCGCCACTCTGATTTCAATTTTATCACCTACACGAATCACTTCCGATATTGTCATCTGTATATGCTCCTTACTGTCTATGATTGATTAAATCCGAAAAAACCTGTGCAATTCCAAAGCGTATTTTCGGCAGGTTGTGTTCATGTTCAATCAAATTCACTGCCATCACTTCAAATGCCTTTGATGACCGAGCCTCCGGTGCATTTATAGAAACCGGTTTCTGTTGTCTTACTGATTTTTCCAACATAATATCCTGCGGCACCATTCCTAAATAATCTATTTTTCCGTCTAAAAACTGTTCCACAACAGAATTTAACTTATCATAAACATTTTTTCCTTCTTCTAAGGATGTCACCCGGTTTGATAGTACTCTGATTTCGGTTTCCTCCCTCAGGAAATTAGGATTTCGGTATAACGTTTTGAGCAAAGAATAAGAATCTGTCAACGAACTTGGCTCCGGAGTAGTAACAAGTACAACCTCCGGACTTGCCATTACAAATTCCAAAACACTGTCGGAAATACCTGCACCAGTGTCTACCAGAATCACATCTGCAAGTTCATCGAGTTCCCTTAAATTTTTGATAAAATACAGTATCTGGTCCTTTGTGAGATTATTGAGTCCCATAATGCCTGAGCCGCCGGAAATAAATCCGATTCCCATAGGTCCCTCTGTAATAATCTCTCTGATATCTTTTCCATGATATATCAGGTCTCCTAAATTATACTTCGGAATTGCCCCGAACATCACTTCCACATTTGCTAACCCGAAATCGGCATCGAAAATCAAGACCTTTTTCCCAAGCCTTGTCATCTGTACTGCCAAGTTCACTGCAACATTGGATTTTCCGACACCGCCTTTCCCACTGGTTACAGTAATTACACGGGCCGTCATTGCTTGCTGCTGGTTTTTTAATTTTATTACATTCCTAAGCTTTTCAGCCTGATCCATACAATTATCTGCCCCCTAGTAGCTGTTTCACTATCTTTTGTGTGTTAAATTCCTCAATATCATCCGGCACATTCTGTCCATTCGTCATATATGATAAGGACGCTCCCGAATACATTTTGATATTGAACATGTTGCCATATGTTGTCGTCTCATCAAGTTTGGTAAATATGAGTTTGTAATCTGCAATATCTTTGTAGATATCCACAATCTCCAATAAATCTTTATATTTGGTAGTAGCGCTTACCACCAGATACACTTCCTTTTCATAAGCCTCGTCTAATCCTGCTATCATCTTCTGCATATCGCTGCACTGTGCTTCATTTTTGTGAGAAAATCCTGCCGTATCAACAAATATCAGGTCATAGTCAGAGACACGCTCAATGGCTGCGTTCATTTCCTCGGCAGAATAAATAATACTCATCGGGGCATCTAAAATATTTGCATACACCCTAAGCTGCTCTGTCGCCGCAATCCGGTAAGTATCGGCAGTCAAAAATGCCACCTTCATACCTATTTCCACTTTATATTTTGAAGCAATTTTGGCAATTGTTGTGGTTTTTCCCACTCCGGTAGGCCCGATAAAAAAGATAATCTTTGGTTTTTTTCCTGTCGTATCTATCGTACTCGCCTGACCTAATTTCAAAATCATTTTCTGATATACTGTAGATAAAATATAATCCACACTGCTTCCGTTGTGCATGACTTTTTCCGCTTCATCCATAATCTGATTGACATATTTCTCATTGACATCATTCTCTAACAGAGTGCGGTACAACATCTTGACAAACTGAAGTCCTTCCGGGTTCTCATTCTGAGGTTCTATGATTTCTTCTTTACGGCTTTCCTCTACAGATAACTGCTTTTCTAACATATTTGATAAGTCTTCAAGTCTCTTTTCTAAGCCGTCCTTCTTTCTCTCCTCTTTCACTGGCTCTTCCTTTATCTCAGCATTTTGTCTCACAGGTGCTGTTGCTGGTGTTGGTGCCGCTTTAGGTACCTGGATTTTTTCATCTGCAGCAAGACTGATTCCATCATGCATCTTTGCAGGTGTATTTAGAGCAGCTAAAGGATTAGTGAAAACCTCCTTTTCCTCTAATGCCGCTGTCACTTCAAATATGCTGCCCTTAAAAGCCTTTAATACGCCTGTCGGTTTTATCTCCCTTACATTCATCACTACGGCACCGGGTCCAAGTTCTTTTTTTGCCTTTTCAATTGCCTCTTCTTTTGTCTTGCCCTGATACTTGTTTATGGTCATTTTATACTGTCACCATCCCTACTGATTGTAATTCTACGTTGGACTCTACTTCATTGTAAGAAACCACGATTAAGTCTTTAAAGTATTCTTCCGTCAATTTTTTAAAGTACATACGAACAATGGGCGATGTAATTACAATAGCACTCTTACCCATGTTTTCTAATTTTGCAACTTCCGTTTCCACGGAATTCATCACTGCTTTTGTCTTTTCCGGATCTAATGTCAGATAAGCACCCTGCTCTGTCTGTTTTACAGAGGACATTATTTCCTGTTCCACTTTCGGATCAAGTGTAATCACGCTGGTAGTCTCATTTGCCGGAAAGTACTTACTGGATATGGCACGTTTCAGACTCTGTCTGACATACTCTGTCAATACATCCGTATCTCTCGTAGCAGACGCATGATCTGCTAAAGTTTCAAAGATGGTAAGTAAATCTCTAATTGATATCCCTTCACCAAGAAGGTTCTGCAATACCTTCTGAACCTCGCCAAGTCCTAACTGCTTTGGTATCAGCTCGTCCACCAGCACCGGATTGCTTTCCTTCAAGTTGTTGACCAGATTCTGAACATCCTGTCTCGTCAACAGTTCTGCAATGTGGGAACGAATCACCTCAGTCAGATGAGTAGCAATAATGGAAGGCGGATCTACTACCGTATATCCAAGACTTTCTGCCCGCTCCCTCTGGCTCTCCGTAATCCAGATTGCCGGCAGATGGAAAGACGGCTCGAAGGTCGGAATACCGGTAATCTCCTCCTCCACATATCCGGGGTTCATTGCCATGTAATGGTCAAAAAGAATCTCTCCCTCTGTCACCTGAATTCCCTTGATTTTTATAATATACTGATTCGGATTCAGCTGAATATTATCTCTCAGACGAATAATAGGCACCACTGTACCAAGCTCTAAGGCAATCTGCCTTCGTATCATAACTACACGGTCAAGCAAATCTCCACCCTGATTTACATCCGCCAAAGGAATGATTCCATAACCAAACTCCAACTCGATAGGGTCTACCTGCAATAAGGATACCACATTCTCCGGCTTTCTGATTTCCTCGGCTTCGGTCTCTGCCGTATTGACTTCCTCCTCAATACTTTCAATAGCAATATTCTTGTCCACCTGTTTTCCTACAATAGCAAACATAACTCCAAGCGCTAGGAACAAAAGTGTATTAAGAGGTGTCACCAGTCCTAAAAATGCCAGTGTTGCACCTACAATATAGAGTACTTTAGGAATTCCAAACAACTGGCTGACCAGTATATTTGAAAAATCCGCTTCCTTAGACGCTTTTGTCACCAAAATACCGGTTGCAAGAGAAATTAACAGAGAAGGAATCTGGGAACAGAGACCATCACCAATCGTAAGAATACCGTAACGCTGGATTGCTTCTGCAAATTCCATACCGCCACGGGTCATCCCCATCACCGTACCACCAATCAGGTTGATAAAGGTAATCAGCAACCCCGCCGTTGCATCTCCCTTTACATACTTCGTAGCACCATCCATAGAACCGAAAAAGCTGGATTCCTCCTGAATCTTATTACGGCGCTCTCTCGCCTCTTTCTCTGTAATGGCACCGGTATTCAAATCGGCATCAATTGCCATCTGCTTACCCGGCATAGCATCCAATGTAAATCTGGCGGTTACCTCAGCAACACGCTCGGAACCTTTGTTGATAACGACGAACTGAATGATAATCAATACAATAAAGACAATCGCACCAATAATCAAGTCGCCACCACCAACGAACCCGCCAAAGGTTTCTACCACGTTTCCAGGTGCACCTGTTGTAAGAATTAATCTGGTTGATGAAACATTCAGAGAAATTCTAAAAATTGTTGTAAACAAAAGCAATGTCGGGAAAAACGACATATCTAACACTTCTTTTACAAACAATGTATTAAACAAAACTATCATTGCGATGGAAATGTTTAATGCCAACATCACATCAAGTAAGGTGGAGCTGATTGGCACTATAAAAAAGATGACTGCAGCAAGTAAGTACAACGCTATACCTATGTCAGATTTCTTCATGCCTTTTCCTCCTCAAAATAGTTATCTGTTCTTCATATTATAAACCATTGCCAAGATTTCTGCCACTGCCTGATACAATTCCGGCGGAATTTCTTCACCGATTTCCACATTGGCATAAAGCATTCTCGCAAGGGGTTTATTCTCTACAATTTCAATATTGTTCTCTTTCGCCGCCTCTTTGATTTTCTGAGCCAGAAAATCCTCTCCTTTTGCAAGGACAACGGGGGCTCTCGATACTTCCGCATCATATTTGATTGCCACAGCAAGATGCGTCGGGTTTGTAATAACCACATCTGCTTTTGGAACATCCTGCATCATTCGCCGTTGGGATGCTTCTCTCATACGCTGTCTCTGACGTCCTTTGATTTCCGGATTTCCTTCAGTATTTTTGTATTCATCCTTCACTTCCTGTTTGGTCATTTTCATATCCTCTTTGAAGCGAAATTTCTGATAAATAAAATCTGCAATACCTACTACTAAATACACCAGACTGATTTTAAAGCCGGTATTAATGATAACATCTCCACAGAAAGCAATTGCCTGATTCAAAGACATATCATACAAAATAAAAATATTATCAACCTTATCTTTTATGGAAACATATGCCACATAGATAATGATAACTATTTTCAATATAGACTTCAACAATTCAAATAATGAGTCTTTTGAAAAAATACGCTTAAATCCATTGACAGGATTAAACTTTTCTCCTTTAGGCTTTAAGGGCTTTTTCGTTACTTTCCACCCTACCTGCAGGACACTGATAATAATAGCAATTACAAATCCAAACGCAAAAAACGGTGCCACCATCTTAAGCATCATTACAAATATGTTCTGCATGAAAACGGATATTTCATGTACCGAACACTCCAGCGCAAAACTTTTTACAAAGTCCGGTATGTTCTTATATACATATTGATATGTTTCAATAAATCCGCCCCCAACCCAGGAAATAAAAATCTTTAACACCAGAAATAATACAATCAGGTCAAATGCTGCCGTAAGTTCCTTACTTTTTGCAACCTTACCTTCCTCTCTGGCTTCTCTTAACTTCTTTGCCGTTGCCGGCTCTGTCTTTTCCCCACCGGGGCCATCTTTAGCAAACCATTGAAGATTATAATCAAGAATTAAATGAATTTCCTGTTCCAACCTAATACATTCCTTCTATAAATAAAACCATCATTTTTCTCATTTCGTTAAAGATAAAATCTGCAATTCCGGGCAATAAGGATACCGTCAAAAACAACACCCCAAATCCTACCATGATCTTCATCTGCATACCTACGGCAAACATATTCATCTGCGGTGATACCTTCGCCATGATACCCAGAATACAGTTTAAAATCATAATACAGGCAAATACCGGAAGATATATCCGAAAACCTATTACAAATAAGTCTGTCATATACTGTGTCATAGAGGTCAAAAGATGATCCCAGTCAAACACCTGCCCGTTTATGGGAACAACCACAAAGGAATCTGTAATGGCCCGCAAAATCACATGGTACATATTCGTCGCAATCAATAACAGCAGGATAAAATAATTATATAAATTACCCACAAGTGTAGACTGTACGTTCATTTCGGGATTAAACTCTGTCGCCATTGAAAGACCAATATCCATAGAAATAATATGTCCCGCAAATAAAATAATGGAATTACAAATGTTTGCACCAAGTCCTATCAGCAACCCTGTAATTCCTTCTTTTAAAACTATTATCGCATATCCGAAGAGACCTGTATATTCGATTGCTGTCTTATCTATAAACCCATACAACAACAGGGAAATAAAGACAGACAAACCAATTTTAACCCGTGCCGGAGCGCCCTTCTGTCCATAAAAGGGTGCCACAGATACAAAACACGATATGCGGACCAATATTAATATCAGTATTTCAAAATTAGCCAATGAAAAAGTATATGTAAGCATACATCATCCACCAAGATAAACGCTAAAGTTTGACCACAAATTTGTCATAAATTCAGATAAATTTGTCAAAATCCATGAGCCGAAAATCATCATTCCGACAAACACAGCTATAATTTTAGGAACAAAGGTTAAAGTCTGTTCCTGAATAGACGTAACCGTCTGAAAAATACTAATAATCAAACCTACCACCAATGAGATAATAAGCATTGGCGCTGCGCAAATAATAATCGTATAAATTGCATCTCTTGCTATGTCGAGAACCTGTCCCTCTGTCATTCTTTATCACCTCAAAACCTCATCCTGCATCAGTAGAATGTCTGAACCAGACTGTTAATTACAAGATTCCAACCATCTGCTAAAATAAACAACAATATCTTAAACGGCAATGAAATTGTTGTCGGTGGCAACATCATCATACCCATTGACATAAGCACGGATGCCACAACCATATCGATTACAATAAATGGTATATAAATCAAGAAGCCCATAATAAATGCCTGCCGCAACTCACCAATGATGAACGCTGGTATTATTATTGTCATCGGAACCACATCATAAGCTTCCGTACCTGCATCTTCATCAATATCATAATCCTGACCGGAAATGTCAATAAATAAATTCACATCTTTAGTCTGTAGTTTTCCATGATTGTACATAAACGACCGGATAGGTGTTTCTGCCTCTTTTAATGCCTCTTCCATCGTAATTTCACCCTCATCAAGAGGTTTTATTGCTTTTTCATTAATCTCCTGGAGTGTTGGCCACATAATAAAGAATGTCAAAAACAGTGCTAAACCAATCAATACCTGATTGGGCGGTGAAGTCTGGGTACCAAGAGCTGTGCGAATGAAATGCAGTACAATGATAACTCTTGTATAGGATGTCAGCATAATGAGGAGCGAAGGTGCCAATGATAAAATCGTCAGCACAAGCAATGCACGAACCGGTGTAGACAAAGAAGCTGTCTCATCATTAATAGATATGTTCAGTCCACTCATATTGCTTTCTGTCGTACCTGATACACTGCTATCACTCCCCTCTTCAAAGGAAGTAATACTTTCCGGATCCATTGAAGCAGCATAGACAGTTGTCCCCTCATAAGAGAAAAACAGCACTGCCGCAAAAACCATAACTGCAAAAGCAAGTGATACGATACAATATGTTTTTTTTAATTTTGTCATAATTCAACCCTGCTTTTTCGGAAGATGTTCTTTTAACTTGTTGAAAATATCCTGAAAATCTTCCCGTGAGTCCTGTGTAGTCTCCTTTAATTGTTCCTCAGGCAGTTCAGTCAGCATCGTAACCTCATCCTTCCCCACTGCAATTACAAGGTACTTCTCTCCAACTTTAATCACCTGCACAAACTTATTATTTGCAATCCGGACGCTCTCAATTACCTGCAGATTACTACTCTTCATTTGAGTTTTCTGAAAACCACCTACCCACTTGGTGGTAAAGTAAGTGATAATCAGAACAAAAGCAAATATAATCATCGCGCCCAACAACTGCAGAAAACTATTCAAAGAAGAACTTAATAATATCATATTAACCAACTACTTTTTTTACAGCTTCAAGCACACGCTCTGCCTGGAACGGTTTTACAATAAAATCCTTTGCTCCGGACTGGATTGCTTCGATAACCATAGCCTGCTGTCCCATTGCAGAACACATGATAATATTGGCATTGGCATCTATCTCTTTGATTTTCTTTAATGCCTGGATACCATCCATATCTGGCATTGTAATGTCCATTAATACTAAATCTGGTTTTGCTTCCGGATACTTTTCTACTGCGACTGCTCCATTCTCTGCTTCTGCCACGATTTCATAACCATTTTTGGATAAAATATCCTTAATCATCATTCTCATAAACGCCGCATCATCACAAATCATAATCTTTGCCATAATATTCTCTCCTATTCGTAACTATTTTCTTGTTACTTGCTATTTTATAATTTCGGTAATTCGTATACCATAGCTTTCTTCAATGATAACTACCTCGCCTTTGGCTACAAATTTACCATTTACTAACACATCAATTGGTTCACCAGCAATACGATTCAATTCTATAATAGTTCCCGGTGTAAAATCAAGTATTTCCTTAATAGATTTTGAAGTTCTACCTAATTCTACCGTTACCTCAAGAGGTACATCCATAATCAAATCGATATTCTCCGGTCCATAACCCATCGGAACATTTCCTGAAAAAGCCTGAAACTGTGCTGGTTGCACATTTACCTGTTGTTGTTGTCCATACATCTGCGACATCTCCTGACCCATCATTGGTTGCCCCATCATCGGTTGACCCATCATTGGCTGTCCCATCATTGGTGGTGGTGTCATCTGTTGCTGTGCCATCTGCGGCTGTCCCATCATTGGCTGTCCCATCTGCTGTGGAGCTGCCTGTGACGCCGGTTGTGGTTCCGGGGCTGCTTGTTGTCCACCAACTATCGTGGAATTTGTATCTTCCTCCATAGTCTCTGTAACGTTTGCACACATTTCCTTTGCAAATGAAATCGGATATAACTGCATGATTTCACTGTCGACGATATCTCCAATTTCCATTTTAAAGGAAATCTTCACGAACTCTCCTGCGAGAAATTCGTCAATAGCACTCTCGTCTACAGTCTGTTGCAAATCTATCAAATCCGCCACAGGCGGGCTGATATCAATCACTTTGTTTAGCATGGAAGATAATGACGTGGCTGCCGAACCCATCATCTGGTTCATTGCCTCACTGATTGCACTTAAGTGCAGTTCTCCAAGCTCTCCATCTGTATTTGTACCGTCACCACCCATCATCAAATCGGTAATGACCTTTACATCATGCTCTTTTAATACAAGAATATTGCTTCCATCTAATCCTACGGTATAACCAATTCGGATAAAAACACAAGGTCGCTCATAAGCATCACAAATATCTCCCCAATTTGCAAATGAAACAACCGGCGTGGAAATATCCACCTTTCGGTTTACCAGCGAAAACAATGTCGTAGCCGCCGTTCCCATGCTGATATTGGCAATCTCGCCAATGGCATCTTTTTCGTTTTCAGACAATGTTTCTGAACCAACCTCACTATCGGCAGCTGCAGGACTGTTCAGTAAAGCATTAATTTCTTCTTGAGACATAGCTCCATCCATCTTACTGCTCCTCCCTAATCACTGACGTAATTCTTACTGCATAATTATCACCGGTAGCTCCCGGCAGAGCAGTAAATTTCTTAATATTACCAACATAAATATTCAACTCCTCATCCACCTTTGTATTTAAGCGGATAATGTCTCCACGCTGCAATCCGAGGAAGTCGTTGACTGATATGGTACTGTTTCCCAACGCTGCTTTGATTGGCATAGGAGCCTTAGAAATCAAAGCCTCGATTGTCTCTGAATATTCCTGTTCGTCTTTCTCCTGCAAACTTGAATACCAATATTTCGTATTCAATTTGTCCATAACACTTTCTAAAGTAAGGTATGGCAGACAAATATTAATCAATCCCTCTACCTCACCAATTTTAATATTCAGTGTTACAAGTGCAATCATCTCTGTAGGCGAAATAATCTGTGCATACTGTGAGTTTGTCTCTATACGCTCTAACCGTGGTTCTAATTCACATACACTCTCCCACGGTTCTATCAGAAGATTGACCACCACATTAAAAATTCTCTCGATAATCAAAAGCTCTATCTCGGAAAAATCACGAGTCCTGTCTAAAGGTGCTCCTTTTCCTCCTAACATACGATCCACGATTGTATATCCTAAATTCTCTGCAATCTCAATAATGATACTGCCATTTAGCGGAGCATAATTCACAATTCCTAACAGCACCGGATTTGACAACGCATTCGAAAATTCAGAATACGTAACCGCCTCTGAATTCATAACCTCTACCTGAACATTTTTTCTTAGATATACCGGAAGGTTTGTAGATAACAGTCTTCCATAATGTTCAAAGATAATTTCAAGAGTACGCAAATGTTCTTTGGAAAACTTTGCAGGACGGGCAAAATCGTAATTTTTAACCTGTTTTTCATTATTATCTTTTATTTCATCTACATCAAGTTCACCACTGCTTAACGCTTTGAGCAAACTATCTATCTCATTTTGAGATAAGACTTCACCCATTCATTCTCACCACCTAACGCAAATATTCATGTATTATTCGGTCGTCACGCTGGAGAAGTTTACACCAACGATGAAGTCCTTTCCTCCGAACATTTCCTGCATAGCCTCTAAAATATCTTTCTTAACAGTCTCATATCCATCAGCATTAAATTCATCTAATGTGTAATTGCTTACAATCGTATTGATTTCACTCTGGATAATAGTTTCCTTTGCTGTAAGACCTTCTGCGCCACCGTAATTTTTGTATCCGTCACTTTTTGTATTCATAGAAAGACTCACAGAAAATACGGCATAATGTTTCTTTCCATCTTCATCTGGTTTCAGATTTACGGTGAAACCGGATTCAATCTTGTATGCTTCAATATCCTCAATCGGAATTGTCGGAGTATCCTGTCCTTCACCGCTTTCTAATTCCAGATTAATTGCAGAACATACCTGATCAATTAACGCATTTGATTTCTTTGTCTGTGGTATGATGGTAAATGTAAGAATTGCCGTCAAAACCAAGTTTACTAAAACCAGTGCTAGAATGATTACTGACATTAAATTTTTTTTCATAATTTTACCTTCCCGCTCATTGTAATTGTGAACTATATGAATTATATATTTTTATTACTACACGTCTGTTCCTTGCTCGTCCCTCCGGTGTGGAGTTATCCGCAATCGGCACATATTCGCCCCTTCCTGCTGACTTGATGTGCGACGGTTCTATTGTCGTAATCCCCCGCAGATAATCACTCACTGCCCGGGCTCTATAAAAGGAAAGAACATTGTTATCCTCATATTTAGAAGAATGTATCGGAACATTATCCGTATGTCCTTCTACTTCAATGATGTTTTGCTGATACGGTTCTAACAGTTTTCCTATCTTATCTATTAATGGATAGGCTTCCTGTCTGATTTCAGATTTACCGGAGTCAAATAACAGTGCTCCATTCATATTCAAAAGTACATATTGCGCATCAAAATCTACTTCCACCTGATTTTGAATACCATATCTTGCAATCGCCTGTTCAATGGCTTCTGCCATCTCTTCCGATTCCTCAAGTGCCTGTTCTTTATACGACTCGGCAATCTCGCTCTCTGTTTCCTGTTCCTCTTCCGATTGTGAATTTGCCTGCTCTTTATAGTAGGAATCTAACATTTCAAGCTGACTGACACCAGAAGAAACCAGTTCGCCCTCCCCGATGGATGCACCACCACTAGGAAGAATGCTGAAGGTATTTTGGAAAGATGCAATAATCTTTTCAAATTTCTCTGCGTCCACAGTGGACATGGAAAACAGCAAGACGAAGAAACATAGCAGCAAGTTCATCAAATCCGAGAACGTGTTCATCCACGCCGGTGAACCCTTTGGCACATCCTCCTGTTTTTTTCTCGCCACTATTCTTCACCTCCGCCCTCACCTTCAGCATTATTATTACGAGCTGAAGGAGCCAGGAATGATTTCAGTTTCTCTTCTATAACTCGTGGGTTTTCTCCTGCCTGAATGGACAGAATACCTTCCACTGTAATTTCCTTCATCATCATCTCTATATCATTATTCACTTTTAACTTGGAAGCAATCGGATTACACAGCCAGTTTGCAATGATTGAACCATACAGAGTTGTTACCAAAGCAACCGACATGGAAGGTCCGATAGACGACGGATCATCCATGTTATTTAACATGATTATCAATCCAATTAAGGTTCCAATCATTCCCCATGCAGGACCTAACTCTGCCCATTTTTCCCAGACAGCAATTGACTTCTTATGTCTGGTTTCGATACAAGACAAATCTGTCTCCATAATACCCCGAACCAGTTCCGGGTCAGTACCGTCTACTACCAACATAATTCCCTTTTTAAGAAAATCATCTTCAATATTATTTGCTGCTTCCTCTAACGCCAGCAAACCTTCTTTTCTTGCTGTATTAGACAACTCAATAATATTTCTGATTACTTCTGCCGGGTCTCGCACTTCCTCTTTAAAGGCCAATGCTGCACTCTTCATACCATTGATAAAGTCTGGCATCTTATTAGAACCAATCGTACCGGAAATAGAACCTCCAAGTGTGATTATAAGTGATGCCAAGTCAAACATATTTTTTAGACCTGAAAAACCAGCATTCGAATACACACCAAACACAAACATTATTGCACCCAGCAGTATACCTGCCAAAGAAGCTATATCCAATTTTATCCACCTACCATCCCTGATTTTTTGTCTTAGCAAAATCCTTATGCACAACCGGTTATCAATCCTTTTCCCTCCAGGTTGTCATAATATTCCTGTATATGATTTTACTAAATTTTTGACCTCTTGTCTACTTTCTTTTACAAATATCTTCCTACTTTACGCATAGAAAGCAGTTAAAACACCGTGTAAACCCAGCCCAACCTGTACAAAAGGACTAGGTTACACGGTTAGTATACCATATATAGTAGAATGTGTGAATACATTTTTCTATATATATTTTAAATTTTTCAAAAAATTTACACAAAACGACCTATCTTATCGTTTCAGATTAACGAGTTCCTCTAACAATGTGTCGGAAACTGTAATAATACGTGAGTTCGCCTGGAAACCACGCTGTGTAATAATCATCTGTGTAAACTCTGTAGAAAGGTCTACATTGGACATCTCTAACTCACCACTGGTCATAGAACTTCCATCAGCAGAAATTTCAACACCAATTCCGTCAAATTCACCGGAGTTTAAGGTTGTCTTGTAGCAGTTATCTCCTACTTTTTCAAGACCGGAAGCATTGGCAAACTGTGCTACTGCAATCTGTCCTAGTAATTCTGTATTACCATTATCGTATGTACCGAAAATCTTACCACTGTTATCTACGGAAAGACCAATTAAAGCTCCTAATTTTTTTCCTTTTCCTGTACTGCCATCCTCTGCACTACCGCTTTCCATAACTGCGGTGGATTTTCCACCATTTTCTGCATCACGCAGCTGTGAAAAATCAATTGTGATATCAGAGAACTGTGTTGGTGTGTTACCAAGTTTGCTCATGTTTAAGGTAACACTGTTTGCCAGACTAGTACCCGCTCTGTCACCAACACCGATAAAGGAACCATCTGCCGTACTGAACTGAATACCATAATCTGTTACATCACCGGAAATAGTAAGGACACCATTGGTTACGGTTGCTTTTGCTGTCGGCGGTGTAGCTGTCAATTTTGCCACCATAGAATCCGAAATGCCGTATACCTGTTTTAACGTATATGTATTACCGCCGGCATCCGTAAAATTCGCATTTGCAGCGTTAAAAGTCAGCTCTGTTCCGGTATTGTCACTGCCGGAATAAATCTTTCCGGTCGCCGGATCTAAGTAAAAGCCATTCGAAACCTCATCATAAGTTGAAAGAGTTACGTTTGTTGCACTAAGACCAAATACATCACTTAAAGCTACCGTACTAGTAGCCGGATCATAGAACACTTTTCCCTCGCTATCAAGTATCTTCTCTAATTCAACAGAATACTGTCCGTCTACACCAAGAGACTTGATATTAAAACGTGCTGTATAAGCATATCCTAAGTTATCATAAAATGTTAATGTTTTCGTCATACCGGTATCGCTTTTAATATCTGTATCATTTTTATCAATAACACCAGAAACATTTGCCATAGTTGTTGCTTCCGGGTCTGATGTCAGGTTCGAAGCCTGCATGATACGGAGTGCGGATACGGTATCTTTACGAATATTACCTGTAGTCGGATCTACCTGCCATCCCATAACCGTGTAACCGGTAGATGTCATACATAAGTTACCTGCACCGTCTACATAGAAAGAACCTGAACGTGTAAATACATTTTCAGAACCGTTGTTTACAATAAAGAAGTTTGTGGTAGACTGGTCAGATAAACGGATATCAAAAGGATTACCGGTTGTCTCTGCTGCTCCTGCGCTTGTAATGCTAATGTTTGTTGCACCGGTTGTAACACCAAGACCAATCTGTTTTGCATTGATACCACCAACACCGGTTGCGGCATTCGCACCGGACGCATTAGATGTGGTTTGATATAAAATATCCTGGAAAGTTACCGAGGATGATTTAAAGGCTACGGTATTTACGTTGGCGATATTGTTACCAATAACGTCCATTTTTGTCTGATGTGTCTTTAAACCTGACACAGCAGAGTACATTGATCTCATCATAGTTAAAATGACCTCCTAAATCTTTTCATAAATATGATTCGTGCTATACTTCCCTTCTGTCAGTCGGGGAATTTCGCCTCCATAAAGGTCCGGCTACATAAAAACAGCACCATCAATATTGGTATAAATATTATCATCTGACTCATTTTGCTCCATAGCTGTCACTACGGTCTTGTTCGGAACATTTACAATAAATGCCAATGAGTCTACAATTACAAGTGATTCGCGAATTCCTTTTTCGCTTGCCTTCCTAACTCCTGTTTCTAAACGTTCGCTCTGCTCTTCAGAAAGATTGATATTCCGATCCTCTAGGCGCATTGCTGCATGCTTGGAAAATTTCAGTTCGGAACTGCCAGTAACATCCTGTTTCTGTTTTAATATTTCCTCAAAAGAGATACTATTTTGTGAAACCGCAGTATCCGTGCTTTTTCGGTTCAGATACTGGTCAGTTACCTGCTCAATGGAAGCAAACTGGTTACTGATCTTATTCATAAATATTCTCCTTTAATTAGTTGTTTCCGTAGTGGGAACGGCATCTGAGGTTGTTGAGGTATTGTCTGAACTGCTACCTGTAAGTTCTGCCATCTTTGCAATCAATTCTTTGTATTTCTGCAAAGCATCGGAGGTAATATAAGATTTCTGGAAAGTACTCATCGTCTCATATACCTTTGTCAGGTTTTCTACGTCAGTCTGGTCTGCCAAAGTAAGCTGCGATGCACTCGGAAGTTTTGCAACCTGCGTAGAAAACGCGTTTGCAACCGTAACTGCCTCCATATATTCCGGATCTGCTACCTGATATACATCCGACAATAAATATAAATTGCCGTTAACGCTTACATACTGCTCACCGTTTTCCTTCTGTACATAATCCACAAAGCCCTCCACTGCGGTTGTAACACCGGTAGATGAAGTTGTCTTGATGATAACATACTGTCCCACCAGATTGTTCGCATTGCTGCTCTCAATGGTGCTCTGCATAGCTAATGTGGACTCCATCTGAGAGAAGGTTGCTAACTGTGCCACATACTCGGTATTAGTCGTTGGCTCTAATGGGTCCTGATACTGCATCTCTGCACATAACAGCTGTAAGAACTGGTCATATCCCATGTCATTGCTTTTTTCTTCTTTCTTTTTGGAACTTGCTGTATCTTCCACAATTTTTCCATTTTCAACAGGTGCTATAAGTGCCATATTTCATTCTCCTTTCCTGTTTTCTTTTATTAGGCGGTATAGTCAATGGAATTTCCCTGATCCGCCATCATCTGTGCCACTAAGTTTTCTTCTTCTGTCATAACTCCGGCAAGTTCGTCTAAATCATTCAGATTCAGTCTACGCGTTTTTCCGGATGCTTTCTCCCGTTCCTCTGCCTGCTGTTCTTCCTGTTTTTGATTTTGTTCAAGATTTTTCTCAAACTCATGGCTTCCCACAGTAACTTCAACGGCATCTACCTTAATACCCGCCTGATTCATATTCTGTTTCAGTTCCACAATCTGAGTTTCTAATGCTTCTCGCACAAACTCATTCTGCGCAACAATACGGGCAGAAACAGTTCCTTCTTTCGAAGTAACCTCAAGATAAATTTTTCCGAGGTTTTCCGGATTTAACTGCATCTCCATAGTCGTCTGCGCATCCGAAACATTGATTTTGGTAAATTCCACAATCTGTTTGATGATATTCTCAGTATCTAACTGCTTCGTAAATTCCGTAACAACTTCTGTTGTTCCTGCATTCACTGTCTGCTGCGTGGTATTTACCTGAACGGTGACTGTTTCATTTCCATGATTCTGCTGGTTTAACTGACTGCCCGTCTGCTGCTCGGGAGTTTCCGTTTTCTTCGCAGTCAAAATGTCTGCTGTCGGTTCTTCCTCGGTCTGCTCTTCTGCGGTTTCTGTCTCTGTCACATTCTTTTCCGTATTTTTTTCCACCGTAACGGTAGCAGTCTCTTTTGTGACCTTATCTGCCGTAACAGCTTCTTTTTCTGCCGGCTGCACTGCATCAGGCTGTTTCGTCTGCTGTTTTGTTTCAACCTCCGGCTGAGTCACAACATCGGATGGCATTGCTACTTCAACATCCATCTCATTTGAAACATCACCTGGCATAATATCCTCTGTCTGTTCCTGCAGTACCTGATATACCTCTTTTAATTCCTCACCAGTCACTCCAAGTTCCTTTAACAAGTCCTCTGTCAGAACACCCACTTCTTTTAAAATGTCTAAGAAGTTATTATTGCACAATAGCTCTCCTACATCCTGGCATCCTGTCAGTTCTGTCACTAAACTAGCTAACTGTTTTGGGTCAATGAGATCAATAGCTGTCATTCCTAACTGCTCCATTGCTGCTTCAATCTGCTCATCCGTAACACCAAGCTCTTCTTTCAAAACTTCTTTGACATTGTTCTCGAAAGAATCTAACTGTTTTTCTACCTTGCCTTCTTCCACCCTGTCAGGTGTTTCTGACTGCTTTTTGATACCACTCTCACGATACTGATATTGTTCATAGCTATCTGTCTGTGACGTAGCATCCACAGTTTTCTCCGGTTTGCCATTATAAGTGTTGCTGTTTTCAGAACCTGTTCCCACTTGTGTAGTCATCTGGCTCATCACTTTCTGAAACTGAACTTTTAAGTCACCCTCTTTAGAGCCGGTATTCACATTACCAGTCTGTCCTGCTGTCAGAATACCTGCCACACTTGAAACGTTGCTGCTCACGCTCTCTTCCTCCTTTCCCTTTCGTTGTAAAATTACAACTGAATATTTATTCTGAAGGCTTCATAATTTCCGTCACCTTTGCGGCTATATCGGAATCCATTTTGCCCAGAATATCAGCTCTTGACTGTGCATCCATGTTTTCTAAAATCTCTGCTACTAATTTGAGATTTTTGGTCATGGTGTTAAAAATTGCTGCTGCTTCCTTTGGTTTCATAGAAGAATAAGTCTTTACATATTCCTCTATCTCTTCATCTGCTAATGTCTGTGTCACTACCTGCTTATAAAGCACCTCTGCATTGGCAGGATCTATGCTTTCATAATATTTCTTATATTCTTCTATATCGGGTGCTACATCTGAAAAAACAACATCCTCATAGAAACTCTGCTTTTCTTTTTCAAATTCTGCCTCTTCTTCTTTATATTTCTGAAGTTCTGCAGCCTGTGCCTCTAACTGTTCAATGTACTCTGCATTGGCAGTAGTACTGTTCTGTGCCTCTGCAAGGGCAATCTCAAGTTCTTTAATTTTTGACACTGCATCATCCATAGAATCAAAAGCGTAAGCGCTATCCTCTGTGGAAATTTCTTCAATTGCTGAATCCGGCAATATTCTATTGACATAAGGTACATTTTTAAGCACCGGCGCTAATACTTCGGAGCCAAAGCCCCCTACATCCCACTTAATCAAAAGTGCAATAATTGCCAGCCAGACAATAATGATAATCAATGTCACAAAGAAAACAGCCACTTTTCCGCCTGCGGTATCCTCTTCCATATCTAAATCATCCGCTTCGGCTTTATTCTTTTTTGCCATTTTCTTTTCTTCTTTCCGTCTTGCTTTTTCTGCTTTCTTCGCTGCCTTTTTATCTACAACTTCTTCGTTTTCTTCTGCCATTATTCCACCATCCTAACTCTGTTGTTTACCCTGCTTTTCATCCTCGTGGTAATTGTAGCTGACCAATTCGTCGATTTCTTTTGCCTCTGCATGCTTGATTTCCTCTTTAAACTCCTCAAATGCCTTTTCCCGGAGTTTTTCATGGGTTTTGCGCTCAACCATTGCAGCATTCAGTCGCTCTCTTGCCTTCTCTACTTCCCGCTCTGCCGCATGAACATTCATCATCTGGCTTCGCTGCTGGCTTTTCATAATATCAATGGCTCTTTTGCACTCCTTGATATCACGAATATGTATCTTACCGGAAACAAGTTCTCTCGACCTCGCCTCATAACCGGCTCTCCGTATTAAGATTGCCTGCAGCTTGTCCTGCTCCGCAGCAAGTTTCGCATTCGCCATTCCATAAGCAATCTTTTCCTGATTTTCTATTTTTTCCTTGATATCTAAAATATTCTGCATCCGGTACACAAATTTTGCCATAGCTTATCCTCTTTTACGTTTCAAACAACTGACGGAGCAATTCAATTTCCTCATCAAAATCAAATTTTTCATCCGTTTTCTGCATCAGAAACTCGTTGACTGCATGTATCTTCTGAATGGCATAATCAATTTCGCGATTGGTTCCATTCTTATAGGCACCGATATTAATCAAATCCTCTGCCTCATTGTACGTTGCAAGTACATTTTTTAACTTCCCTGCCAACTCCTTATGTTCGCCTGTGGCAATAGAGCTCATGACACGGGAAATGCTCTGCAGAATGTCAATTGCCGGATAATGGTTCTTATGTCCTAATTTCCTAGACAGCATGATATGTCCGTCCAAAATACTTCTCGCAGTATCCGTTATCGGTTCGTTAAAATCATCTCCATCTACCAATACGGTATATAGACCGGTAATAGACCCTATTCGGGATGTACCTGCACGCTCTAATAATTTAGGCATCTCTGAATATACACTAGGCGGATAACCTCTGGTTACCGGCGGTTCACCGGAAGCAAGTCCGATTTCACGCTGTGCCATAGAGAATCGTGTTAAGGAGTCCATCATCAGCAGAACGTCCTTTCCCTGATCTCTGAAATACTCCGCAATAGCGGTAGCCGTCTTTGCTGCTTTATTACGAATCAATGCCGGCTTATCGGAGGTAGCAACAACCACGACAGAACGTTTCATTCCCTCTTCTCCGAGATCACGTTCCACAAATTCCCTTACCTCTCTGCCTCGCTCTCCTATAAGAGCGATTACATTGATATCAGCCTTTGTATTCCGGGCAAACATACCGAGCAAGGTACTTTTTCCAACACCAGAACCGGCAAAAATACCAATTCGCTGTCCTTTACCTACCGTTATCAGCCCATCCACTGCTTTTACCCCTAACGGCAATACCTCATCAATAATTTTTCTCTCCATAGGGTCAGGAGGCTGTGCCTCAACCGGATATTCATATTTCAAATCCAGTTTCTCCACATCTGTTGGTCTTCCGATACCATCTAGGGTATGTCCTAACAGTTCTTCCCCTACCATAACTGCCAACGGATGTCCCGTATTTTCCACGACACATCCCACCCCAATGCCTTCAACGCTGTCAAAAGGCATGAGCAGAAGTCGTTTATCCCGAAAACCAACTACTTCCGCCATAACAGAGATATCCTTTTCTCTGTCTATGACAATCCGGCATAAATCATTCAGTTTTGCATCCGGGCCAACAGATTCTATGGTAAGCCCAACAATTTTTACAACTTTTCCAAGTCGGTTAAAATATGTCTTTTCTGCCAGTTGTAAATATTTATCATATTTATGTGTCATGCCCCTCACCTTATGAACATAATGATTTGATATCTTTTATCAGATTTTCAAGCTGTGCTCCCAGACTACAGTCAAACACACCGGAATCAGTCTCTATGATGCAATCATTCCCATCCATAGCAGAATCAGCTAATATCTCTAGTTCAATGCCGTGCCCGACGCGGTCTAATATGTCCTCTTTATTTTTTTCTAAAAACAACACATTATTTTCCGCAACTTTGATACGAAAACGCTTTTCCCCTTCAATATTCATAATTGCATCATCAATCAAATACATCAATATCTGTTTTTTGTTATCAAACTGGATATGAAACACTTTGTTAAACACCTCAAGTATGACATCCACAAGCTCTGTCTCCATAGTTTTTCTCTTCTCGATATATTCTGTTTCAAGTGCATTTCTATCACTTTGATAATCTGTCTCTAACTCTGCCTTCCGCTTTGCAATCTCCTGTTCCATCCATATCTGTCCATCCTGGATGCCCTGCTTTTTCGCACCCTCACGGATCTGTCCCGCTTCTGCCTGTGCCTGACTCACAAGGGTTTCTGCCTCTTCTTTTGCCTGTCTTAAGATATCTTCCGCTTCTTCTTTTGCCTGCAAAAGCGCCTCTTCCTCTGTTTCTTCTCTGATAACAGGTTCCACCTCGGGCATCATAAGCCCCGGTGCAAAGCCGTCTTCATCCACAGCCTGCGGTTTTCTGACAGTATTCTTTTCTATGTAGTCACCGATAATGGCATTAGAATTAATCACACGCGTATTTTTTTCTTCCGTATGAACGAACCACTGTTTATAAAGATTAGACAACGATCTCGTCACCTCCACCTCTAGAGATAACAATTTCTCCCGAATCCTCTAATTTACGGATAACACTTACAATCTTCTGCTGTGCCTCCTCCACATCTTTCATACGGACAGGTCCCATAAACTCCATGTCCTCTTTAATCATCGCAGCTAAACGTTTTGAAAGGTTTTTGAAGATAACATTCTGCACTTCCTTGTTAGCACCCTTTAATGCAACACCTAAATCGGAATTATCCACATCTCGAAGCACTCTCTGAATAGCACGGTCATCAAGCAACAAGATATCTTCGAATACGAACATCTTCTTGCGAATTTCGTCTGCCAATTCCGGTTCCTCGATTTCGAGAGCCTCCATAATATGTTTCTCTGTGGAACGGTCTACCGTGTTCAAGATATTGACAATGGCATCTACACCACCCACAATCGTGTAATCCTGATTTACCAAAGATGACAACTTTCTCTCTAACACTCTCTCCACTTCCTTAATGACATCCGGTGAAGTACGATCCATCATAGCAATACGCTTTGCGACATCTGCCTGTTTCTCTGGTGGCAGGGATCCAAGTACCATAGCTGCCTGTGCAGAAGTCAGATAAGATAATATCATCGCTATCGTCTGTGGATGTTCATCCTGAATAAAGTTCAACAGCTGGCTCGGATCTGTCTTACGCACAAACTCGAATGGACGCACCTGAAGAGAGGCTGTAAGTTTCGTAATAACCTCCTGTGCCCTTTCATTGCCCAGAGCCTTATCGAGCAATTCTTTGGCATAGCCGATACCGCCCTCTGCGATGTACTGCTGAGCCAGACAAATCTGATAAAATTCATTTAAGACATCTTCTTTCACCTGCGGCGATACACTTCTCGTATTCGCAATTTCCAATGTCAATTCCTCGATTTCATCTTCTTTCAGATGCTTAAATATATCGGAGGACCGCTCCGGCCCCAATGCAATTAATAAAATTGCCGCTTTTTGTACACCACTCAATTCCTCTGTTGTTGCCATAACCTATTCCCACTCCTCATTCAGCCAGTTGCGTAATAATGAAGCAGCTGCCTCTGGATTTTCTTCTACAAATTTTTCAATTAATAATCTGGTCTCTGATTTCTCGGAATAACCGATATTTTCAAGTTCATCCTGATTCTCTTTGGTGGACTCAAGCAGGCTCTCCACAGAAAGCTCCGGCTCGATTTCTGTCACTTTCTCTTTTCTCGTACTGCGGAATACCACATAACCTAACAATAAGAAAATCAATACTGCTAAAATAATCTGAAGATAATCAGACCATGTTCTTCCGCCCGTAGAATACTGGAATACCGGCTCGTCAGTTGCAACAATCGTAATATTCTCTACCGGAATACCCGTTGCATTTGCAAGCATCGTATAATACTCCTGATCTACCTCTGTTTTGGTCGGAGTACTGTTTGCTGCAATGTACTCATCAAATGTCATATTATCTAATGCACCGGAAGCTCTCAAGGCATCCTCTGAATACACCGTATAAGTCTTAACCGCTGCGGAAAGATAAGAACTATCATAATTAATCTTACCACCGGTTGAAGAGCGTTCCGTAATCTTTTCATTGTTCTGATAATCTGTAGTCTTATCCGATACTGTAGAATGCGTATACTCATTATCCTCTATCACATAAGTGGTATCATCATTCGAATCCGTACCCGGAGTTGCTGCTGCACCGCCTTCTGATTCTGACTCATATTCCTTTATCTGGTCAATCATACCATTGGTCTGACCATCCGGAGCATAATACTCATGGGTTGCCTCGCTGCTCGCATCAAAATCAATATCAATTTCCGGTGATACCTCTGCATGATCATAAAGTCCTGAGCCAACAAGTATATCCTTTACTTTACTTCTAACCTGATTTTCCACTTTCGCTTTCATTGAAAACTGTGTACTTGCTGCTCCTATATTACTGTCAGAGTCACCACCTGAGAAAATCAAATTGGAGTTTGAATCTAAAATAACAATATTATCTGTGGTCTTATTTCCCACCTGTGTTGCTATATACTTTGCAAGTCCCGTTGCCTGTTCATCACTCATCTCTTCTGTCAGAGTAAGCACAACTGCCGCATAGGTTTCCTGATTTCGTGCAATGATAGTTCCATCATCTGTCGGCGGATCTATCGTAACAGACGCACTCTCTACATTAGAAAGGCTCTCTAACTGTTCTGCAAAGCGCTCCTCTAAATACAGCTTATAACGTTTGTTCTTATCTGCCTCTGTAGAACTGAAACCGCCTTCAAAGACATCATCAATTCCAAATCCCTGCGTAGGAATGGAATTTTGTCCGAGAAGGATTGAAGCCGTTGCCTCGTTCTTTTCATCCACATAGAAAATCAATCCGTCCTGTGATGTTTCATATGCAACGCTCTCGTTATCTAAAATGTCCTTTACCTGTCCGGCCTCTGCGGTAGATGCACATTCAATCAGTGTCACCATCGTAGGTTTACTTACAATTACCGCCAGTATAACTAAAGCCAGTATAATTGTAGCTGCAATACTAATCAGTAATGCCTTTTGTTTTGTATTAAATTTCTTCCACCACTCTAATATCTGATTTGCTATTTTTTGCAATTGTTCTGGCATTGTTTTCGACTCCATTCATTAAATCTGCATATTCATAATTTCTTTGTACGCTTCAAGCATCTTATCCCGCACAGCAGTAGTATACTGCAGCGCTGTTAATGCTTTTTTTGCTGCAATCTGCATATCATGTGGGTTATCAGCAAGTCCAAGTGCAAATTCCATTTCTGCTGCTGTCGCATCATTTTCCAAATCATTGGTTTCATTAAGCATATTCACCGCAGCATCCAAAACCGATTGAAAGCTGTCATCTGTTGCTACCAACTGATTTTCTGTCGCTATTGTATTGATATAATCCGATGTAATCCCTGTCAACGAGGTAATGTCCATCTTTAGCCTCCGTTTTCTGCCTTTATGGCCTTTATTTTAAATTTGCTTAATTATTTTCCGATATTTAATGCTGCCTGAACCATGCTCTTTGTTGCTTCAAAAGCCGTAGTATTTGCTTCATACGCACGGGTTGCATCAATCAGGTTCGTCATTTCTGTCACCGTGTTCACATTCGGGTAATATACATAACCATTCTCATCTGCATCCGGATGAGATGGATCATATTCCATCTTAAAATCTGTCTCAGTATCCTCTTTTACAGAAGTTACTTTTACACCATTTCCAACTGCACGGGCACGTGCCGACTCATAATAAGTCGTAAAAGGTGTCACGCTCTTTTCTGCAAAAGTAACAATTTTACGGCGATACGGTGTACCATCCTCTGTTCTGGTTGTATTTACATTTGCAATGTTCTCTGCAATGGTGTCTATACGAAAACGCTCTGCTGTCATACCGCTTGCGCTGATATTAAATGCCTGAAATAATCCCATATGTACCTCCCTACTTGATTACTGCCTGTATTCTTGAGAAATCATTGTTAATAGAACTTGTCAAAAGCTGATACTTTAATGATTCTGAAGCAAGCTCCGCACTCTCTGTATTTTCATCCACATTGTTGCGATCCAAACGATAAGAATAATTAGCTGAATCTGTGTATGAAGAAACCGAAAGAGAACTCAAATCTGTATTCAGTTCACGAATTTTCTTATCCAAAGAAGTGTACTTCGAACTTCCCAACTCTCTTTTGAAAACAGTTTCAAAATCCACATCCTGTCTCTTATACCCCGGTGTGTCAATGTTTGCAATGTTATTGGTTATTACATTTTCACGCAGCCAGCTGGCATCTGCCGCCTTATCAAGTACATTAATATAATCAAATGCGTTCGTACTAAACATACTGCATCTCCCTCCAAACCCTAAAATTCTACAATAATCTTATTCTATTATAGAATATTCTTGGAAAAAGACAAGTGTTTTTTTCTGTTTTTTACATTATCTTGTAGATTTTCGCGGCATTCGACACAAGATATTTGTATTTAAACTTTCTTTTCTAATCCTTGTAAAAAGATGTCCAAAAGTACCGATTTTACTGATTTTCTAGGCTTTTCGTACCAGTTATTTTTCCATAAAAAAGGGACTCATTTATAGTAATGAATCCCTTAAAAATTTTTTCTATTTTTTTTGATTTTGCTTCTTGATTTTATCTAATTCGTCAAACACTACATCATTCAAGACTTTAATATAGGTTCCTTTCATACCAGAAGAACGTGACTCAATGACCCCCGCACTCTCAAATTTTCGAAGTGCATTTACAATGACAGAACGGGTAATTCCTACCCTGTCTGCAATCTTACTTGCTACAAGGATTCCCTCATTGCCATCTAATTCATCAAAAATATGGGTAATCGCCTCTAATTCTGAAAATGATAATGTACTGATTGCCGATTTAACAATTTGAACCTTTCTAGTTTCCTCCGCATTCTCTTCGTTGACAGAACGCATCATTTCAAGTCCCACTACTGTGGTTCCATACTCGCATAAGATAATATCATCAATATCATACTGACTGTCCTCGCGATAAACAAACAGGGTTCCAAGTCTCTCACCCGCAATATCTATCGGTGTAATAATAGCCGTATACTTCTTCACATCATCCACAAATCCCAATGTTTCAAGATTAACATTTTCTTTCGTGGACAAAATTCCCAGAAGCCGTTCATTTAACATTCCGTCAATGAATCCACCAACCTCATCCACGATTAGTTCATTAATTTCGCCCACACCAGGGCAAACACCTGTTCCCAACACCTTGCCCTTTTTACTGATAACCAAGATATTAGAATGCAAAATCTCTTTTAGCACATCGCAGATATCATTAAATACTACTTTTGAGGAATTGTTGTTGTGTAACAATTTATTAATTTTTCTAGTTTTGTCCAATAGCTGAACGCTCATATATGTGCCTCCTACCCGCTCATACAAGCCTCAAGATGGTAATTATTTTATCATATTTATTCTGAAAATTCAATATTTTTTATTAAATTTTCCTATTATTCTGACTGTTGTTCCTTTGATTTCTCAGTCACATAACCGCACTGCTCATCTGCACAAACAATCTTATTCCCTTTAATCACCATATATCCGCCACAATTTGGACATTTTTCTTTCACCGGTCTTGACCAACTCATAAAGTCACATTCCGGATTATTCTCACATCCAAAATACTTTCTGCCTTTTTTCGTTTTGCGCAATACCACTTCTTTTCCGCACTTTGGGCAGGCAATTCCGATTTTCTCCAGATAAGGTTTTGTATTACGGCAATCTGGAAATCCCGGACATGCCAAGAATTTTCCATGAGGTCCATATTTTACTACCATGTTTCTGCCGCAATTTTCGCAGATAACATCCGATACCTCATCCTCAATTTTTACTTTTTCCAAATCTTTCTCAGCCGCTTTTACTGCCGCATCCAAATCCGGAAAGAAATTTTTCACTACCACCTTCCAATTGACAGAACCCTCTTCCACACTATCTAACAAAGATTCCATATTCGCAGTAAAATGTTCATCCACAATAGT
>JAQXGQ010000047.1 GCA_029006795.1 Clostridiales bacterium
ATAGCAGATGATTTCAAGGAAATAGGTACTGCTGAGAAGATGGCAGATACTTTAGAGGATGCTATTTTGAGTTTAGATGAAATGCCTTTTCGTGGTTCCATTAGAAGAACAGGTGCCTTTGCTAATCGGGGATATCGGCAATTTTTTGTGAAGAATTTTACAATTGTGTATCGTATTGATGAAGCAAAGAAGATGGTTGTAATTGTGACAGTTAGGTACACACCGAGTAGTTTCTGATAATAAATGATAGCATTGGTTGGGGTAGCAGTTTATGCCTCTTCGGGAACCAGCACGCAGGCACAGTACCCCGGCTGTGGCTGGTAGCAATGAATGATCAGGTTTTTATCAATTTCCGGGCTGTAATCCCGAAGCGTGCGCTGGGAACCGTTTAAGGCTACGTCGGCATAGGAAATCAGCCATTTTTTGTCCCCGTTTTTGAATACCTCATAAAAAGAACGGTTTAGCATCTCTTTCACGGGGATGCCCTCCACAATCTCCATATATTTATTGCAGTAGCGAAAGATAAAATCAACGCCGTGTCCGTTTTCATCAAACACAAGCTCAATCACGCAGTATGCAACGGGCATATCGTCCAGAATACTGCATTTCTCAAAAAATCCCAGGGGCGGTACAAATTCTTTATTGAGCAGCGGCACAGCCAGATTCATTTCCCGCCTAAGTTTCTTGTGCACACTTAAGTATCGCTGTCTACCCTGGAAGCTTTTCCCATCACTCATGGTATAAACACCATCATCACCGATGCGTACAATCCTGTCACGGTGTACAATCACACCTTTGGTAATGGACAGAAATTCTCCCTCCGGCAGGAATGCCAGTATCTCGTGCATAGGGATGACGGAAACAGCTTCCTCACCCGATTCGCAGCATATTACTGTTTTTCTGTTACGACGATATATATACAAAATGTCCTCTGCTTTCAGTTTGTGTTTTTTGAAATACTTTTTCAGATCAGTCACCACAAAGCCCCCCTTTATGAAGATACGACGATCATACCATAAAGTGGTATAAAATGCAATGTAATGTTGTTAAAGTGCAAATTCAAATTGCATTTGGTATTTGTTTGATTTAAGGATGTATCAATAAAAACAAGAATTATATAATAAGTGCGAATTTAGACTATAAAGATATTGTATTTTGTGATGATATTTGATATAATGACTCGGAAAATGGAAGCCTTTTCTTTATACAGGAAGAGAAAAAGAAAGATATAAGATAAATAGGCAAAAATGAACGAAACAGTGAGAAAGCATAAATTTAACTTTTTATTTGCGGGTAAAATCGCCGGAACCATGGCGGGGAGTGCACTTCTTTGTATGTTGCTTCTTTTTTTGACAGGGCTGATTCCGCAAAGCGCTATCGCGGATTCCTGTCGGGAGAGCGCGGTATATTTTAAGGAACATGAGTTGTTTCCCTACCTGATTGACGGACAGTTTAATACCATGCCGGATGGCTATGGAGACTGTGTTGTAGTTAATATTATGTACCATATTTCGGAGGAGGAACTACTGCCGTCCCTGATAAAAGCCTATTATTACAATCCGGAGATGGAATCGGTGGAGGTCAGCCTGTGGGACAGTCTGCAGGAAGAAAAAGAGCCGAATGAGGGGTATTTCCGGTACTGGCATGGTGAGATGGTATTACTGCGGCCATTGTTCCTTTTTACGGGAATTGAGGGCGCAAGGTACATACTGGGCGGTATTCTGCTTGTGTTGACGCTTTTTACGGTCGCCCTTCTGTGGCGGCAGCGTGCCCGGGCATTGGCGGTATGTTATTTACTGGGCAATTTGATCGTACAGTTCTGGGTGTGCTTTTTTTGCGTAGGATACATCACGACTTTTCTTATGATGAACATTGTTGCAACAGTAAGCATCTGTTTGTTCAGGCATCGGAAGGACACGGAAAGTCTTTATCACAACGTATATATTCTAATGGCTGCTTCCGGTATCTATACCTGTTTCTTTGATTTTTTGACGACAGAGACATTGACGGTTACCATTCCTCTGTTGCTGCTTCTGGTACTGCGTTATGAGGCAGGAGAGCTTGAGAACTTCGGCAAAGAGTTTAAGAGAATCGTATGCTGTGGTATCCTATGGGTCATCTCTTATGCAGCTATGTTTGTGTTCAAGTGGCTGTTAGCTGCGGGAATACTT
>JAQXGQ010000048.1 GCA_029006795.1 Clostridiales bacterium
TGACAAAAGCAGGCGTATCGCAGATGCACTTATGGAAAAAATGACACCTTTGATTATGAAAAATAGTGCACAGAAATAGCGTGGGTACAATTTGGGTACAGCAGCTTTGAAACCATATTAACAAGATACAAAATCGTATCAAAATGATACGGGAAGAGCACCGAAGAGAGGCAGTGATTTTTCTGTTGGGCAGCACCCTGTTTTTGTCTGGTGGAATCATGGCAGGAAAAATTTCTGAAAAAAATATATTTTAACAAAAAGTGGCAATTCATGCTATATTATACTTGCACCTTGACGGTGTATCATGTATGATATTTTATGAGTTGCTCTTTCTTTTTTTGGTTGTATTACCTTAGAAAGTTATGATAATGAGATAAAATGACGATAAAATCAGAGAGCAGGATAGGTATGAGGAGGATGCAGACATTATGGAAAATGAAAATGTCTCAAAGAATTTTATTGAGCAGATGATTGACAAGGATATAGAGGAGGGACATTGTAAGGTTGTTCATACCAGATTTCCACCGGAACCGAATGGCTACCTTCATATCGGACATGCCAAGTCCATTCTTTTAAACTACGGGCTGGCACAGAAATATAACGGAAAATTCAACTTACGTTTTGATGATACAAACCCAACCAAAGAGAAAACAGAGTTTGTGGAAGCAATTATAGCAGATATCAAATGGCTAGGCGCAGATTGGGAGGACAGACTGTTTTTTGCTTCTGACTATTTTGACCAGATGTATGAGGCGGCTGTTACTTTAATTAAAAAAGGCAAAGCTTATGTTTCGGATCTTACCGCTGATGAAATCAGGGAGTACCGTGGTACATTGACGGAGCCGGGCAAGGAAGACCCGTCAGCAAACCGCAGCATCGAGGAAAATTTAGCACTCTTTGAGGACATGAAAAACGGTAAATTTGCGGACGGAGAGAAAGTGCTTCGTGCAAAAATAGATATGTCTTCTTCCAATATCAATATGAGAGATCCGGTCATTTATCGTGTGGCACATATGACACATCACAGAACCGGAGATAAATGGTGCATTTATCCAATGTACGATTTTGCACATCCGATTGAGGACGCCATCGAGGGCATTACCCATTCTATCTGTACGTTGGAATTTGAAGACCACAGACCGTTATATAACTGGGTGATTGATGAAGTTGGCTGTACGATGATACCGGATAAAGAGGAGATGTCACCGCAGCAGATTGAGTTTGCAAAACTTTATTTAACCAATGTGGTAACCGGAAAACGTTACATCAAGCGTCTGGTGGAAGAGGGCATTGTAGATGGATGGGATGACCCGCGATTGGTATCGATAGCAGCATTGCGCAGAAGAGGATTTACACCAGAGTCCTTAAAAATGTTTGTGGAACTTTGCGGTGTGGCAAAGGCAAACAGTTCCGTGGATTATGCTATGTTAGAGTACTGTATCCGTGAGGATTTAAAATTAAAGAAACCTCGTATGATGGCTATTTTAGATCCGGTAAAAGTTGTTATTGATAACTACCCGGAAGGGGAGACCGAGTATCTTCCGGTGGTAAATAATCTGGAAAATGAGGAGTTAGGAAGCCGTGAAGTACCGTTTGGACGGGAGATTTACATCGACCGTGAGGACTTTATGGAGGAGCCTCCAAAGAAATATTTCCGTATGTTTCCTGGAAATGAGGTGCGCTTGATGAATGCGTACTTTGTGACCTGTAATAGCTTCGTGAAGGATGAAAACGGAAAAGTGACAGAGATTCATTGTACCTATGACCCTGATTCTAAGGGAGGAAACAGCCCGGACGGTAGAAAAGTAAAGGGAACGATTCAGTGGGTGTCTGCAGCTCATGCAGTAGATGCGGAAATTCGTCTCTATGAAAATATTGTCGATGAGGAAAAAGGGGTATATAATGAAGATGGAAGTTTGAATTTGAATCCAAACTCCTTAACCGTTTTAAAGAACTGTAAGATAGAGGAAAATATAAAAGATGCAAAGGCATACGACAGCTTCCAGTTTGTAAGACAGGGATTTTTCTGTGTGGATGCAAAGGATTCTACACCAGAGCATCTGGTGTTTAACCGGATTGTATCATTGAAGAGTTCTTTTAAATTGCCAACTGCATAGAAAGTTTTTACAGAAAGGATAGAAAATAGATATGAATTTATTCGCTGGATTGGAGAAATTTGGACTGAAAGCAGAGGGAACGACGAGCCTTTTTGAAGAGGAAAAAAAGGTGACTACAACTGCGGATGGTACACAGAAAGAGGAAATACCGGACGAGGACAGCTTTCTTTTAGATAAAGCAATCCGCTGTGCGGTTTGTGACAAAGTATTTAAAACGAAAATTATCAAAAACGGCCGTGTGAAACGTATGGAGCCGGATTTGGATTTGCGTCCGAGATTTGAGTACATTGACACTTTAAAATATAATGTCGTATCCTGCCCTTACTGTGGATATACAGCTTTAAACCGTTACTTTGAGCACTTGTCTACTGGTCAGAGAAAATTGATTAAAGAGCAGGTTTCTGCTAACTTTAGAGCAGATGCGTCAGCAGATCCGATTGTCCTTGATTATGATATGGCGATTGAACGATACAAATTAGCATTGTTTAATGCCATTGTGAAAAAAGCAAGAACCAGTGAAAAAGCATATATCTGTTTAAATATTGCATGGCTGTACCGGGGACAGGCAGAAACTATTACCGGAACAGAGGAAGAGGCTGTGAAGAAGAAAGCAGAATGCAAAGAGCAGGAGGAGGCTTTCTATCAGCAGGCATTTGAGGGATTTATGAAAGCTGTTTCTTCCGAGGATTTTCCAATGTGCGGTATGGATTCCTGTACGGTAGATTATCTGTTGGCAACGATGGCATATCATTACAAAAAATATGATGTGGCTTCTAAATGTATTGCAAGAATCCAGGCAACAGCTTCCGCTTCTAAGAAGATGAAAGACCGTGCTTACGATTTGAAAGAGAAAATTGTAGCTGAGATTAAAAGCAACAAGGCATAATTTCTATGATAGAGATAATGATTGATTTACAGGGGGGAGCGAAAGCTCCCCTTTATGAAAAGATATACAATTATATAAAAAACGAAATTACTCTCGGTAAGATGGCAACCGGTGAAAAATTGCCTTCCACTAGACTCTTAGCAAGGCATCTTTCGATTAGCCGCAGTACTGTGGAAATGGCATATGAACAGCTCCTGGCAGAAGGTTATATTAAAGCTGAACCCTGCAGGGGTTTTTTTGTATGTGACGTGACAGAGCTATATCGTCTTGGTATCAAGCAGCCTGCGGAGGGTGGACATGAGATACAAAAATCAGAGAAAGTAAAGGAAGAGATAGAAGGACAGGGACGCGAAGAGGGATTATGTAGAAAAACAGAAATTGATTTTTCACCTTATGCAATTGATACAGAACACTTTCCGTTTAATATCTGGCGGAAAATAAACAAAAATGTATTGCTTGATGACAGGGAGGAATTACTTCTTTCCGGGGATGGACAGGGAGATTACGGATTGCGCCATGCCATAGCATCTTATCTGCATCAGGCGAGGGGAGTAAATTGTGAGCCATCGGATATCATTATTGGTGCCGGAAATGAGTACTTAGAAATCCTTTTGACGCAAATATTAGGAAAAAAGCAGAGAGTATTGATGGAAAATCCAACATATCCTCAGGCATATCATACCTTTTATAATATGGGATATGAGGTGGAAATGCTGCCGGTAGGGGAGCAGGGAATAAAGATGGAGGCAGTGTTAGAAAAAAATCCTGATATTGTTTATATGATGCCCTCTCATCAGTTCCCATTAGGAACGGTCATGCCTTTAAAACAGCGGTTAGAATTGTTAAAGTGGGCGGCAGAGGGAGAAAATCGTTATTTAATCGAGGATGACCATGACAGCGAATACCGTTATCGTGGGAAACCGATACCTTCGCTGCAGAGTGTAGACCGTTTTGGAAAAGTGATTTATCTGGGGACTTTTTCGAAAAGCATCGCACCTTCTCTTCGTATCAGTTATATGGTGCTTCCACCACAGTTGTTAGAGCAATATCATAAGTGTTGTGGGTTCTATTCTACCACGGTGCCAAAAATTCAGCAGGAAGTGTTGAAAGCCTTTATTGAGGAAGGACATTTTGAACGTCACCTGAATAAAATGCGCGGTATTTACCGCTCGAAACATGATTTCCTGTTGGGGGAATTAAAAAAAAGAAACTGGGTTAATAATATCCGTGGTGAACATGCGGGACTGCATGTTTTAGTGGAGGTAAAGACAAAATTATCCGAGCAGGAAATCTGTGCCTTAGCAGCCGAAAGAGGAGTACGGGTATATGGTATCTCGGAATACTATATTTCCGGGAAAAAGGTGGCAGAAGATAGAGAGAAAGGTTTAGATAGAAGACAGACTCCGGTGCTTTTACTGGGTTATGGAAAATTAACGGAAGCTGAAATAAAAGACGGATTAGAGGAATTGGATGGGATTTTGGGAGAAGATTACGCCCTTTCCGTTGCCGGATTGGGAAGATAAAGTTAATTGTATGATATGGGGAAATTAATAATGACAAAAATAAAAAAATGTGTAATGATAAGAGTACTAAATTATTGTTTAAAACATATGAAAGAGGATGATTAATTTGTCAAATGAAATCAGATTAGTTTTCACACAGCAAAGGCTTTGACAACATTGCAGTTTTTGAAAGGAATTGAAGTGAGAGATGAAAAATGATAACGCATTATTTTTTACATGTAGCTTAATTGAGTATATTGGAAGACAGCAGAAACAGAAAAGGTCTATTGTGGTGAAGTATTTGGGAAAAGATAACATAAAACGGATATATGAATATGCAGATGTTTTTCATTGTGAGCCAATAGAAAAAGTAGCAGATGATTTTATTTGTGGTTGCAAGATACCTGTAGATTCATTTGATAACATTGAAAAATGCAGATACGAAGTACCTGATTATTGGACGATAGGAGAGGTGTACGAGCGTTTGATTGAGGATGTTTCTGAAAACTCAGAATGTAGTATAATCGAATGGATTGTTGAAGTATACTCATCATGGATTGATGATGTGATATCAAACTATAATACGGATTTTTACTATCAGTCACGGGAGTATATTAGCGAGTGCTATAAAGAAGGAAAAATTTGTGCATAAGGATAGACAAATCTTATGCTTCACTATACTGCTACAGAAGTACAGGCAAAGACTGTCAATAAGGTAAAATAATAAAAATGATTAGATGATAAAATACCCCGGTAACTGTTTTTTAGTTACCGGGGTTCCTTTATGTAAAGATATTTATTTCTTCTGCTCTAATTCCTGCATTTTCATAGCACGAACCTTTAACGGCAGACCAAACAGAGTGATGAATCCTTCTGCGTCATGGTGATCATATAAATCACCGGTAGTAAAGCTTGCCAAAGACTCACTGTAGAGAGAGTATGGGGAGGTTGTACCGGCTTTGATGATGTTGCCTTTGTACAATTTGAATTTTACCTCACCTGTTACATATTCCTGAGTGGAAGAAACAAATGCTTTTACAGCGTCACACAGTGGAGTAAACCATTTTCCTTCATATACAATCTGAGCTAACTTGTTGCCCATGTCTTTCTTTACTTCCATGGTAGCACGGTCTAATACCAGTTCCTCTAACTGCTGGTGAGCTTCCATTAAGATGGTTCCGCCAGGAGTCTCATAAACACCGCGGGACTTCATACCAACCACACGGTTTTCAACGATATCAATGATACCGATACCGTGCTTGCCGCCTAAACGATTTAACTCACGGATAATATCGGAAACTTTCATTTCTTTTCCGTTGACAGACTTCGGAACACCTTTTTCAAAAGTCATGGTAACATATTCACCTTCATCCGGTGCTTTTTCAGGAGAAACACCGAGAACTAATAAGTGGTCGTAATTTGGTTCGCATGCAGGGTCTTCTAACTCTAAGCCCTCATGGCTGATGTGCCAGATGTTACGGTCACGGCTGTAGCTTGAATCTGCGGAGAATGGTAAGTCAATGCCATGTGCTTTACAGTATGCAATCTCAGACTCGCGGGAATCCATGTTCCATTTATCATCTCTCCAGGCTGCAATAATCTTAATGTCAGGAGCTAATGCTTTGATTCCAAGCTCGAAACGAATCTGGTCATTTCCTTTACCGGTAGCACCGTGGCAGATAGCAGTAGCGCCTTCTTTTCTTGCAACTTCTACTAATTTTTTTGCAATCAGAGGACGTGCCATCGAGGTTCCTAATAAGTATTTGTTTTCGTATACAGCATTTGCCTCTACACAAGGCATGATGTAGTCATCGCAGAACTCATCGATAATGTCTACGATGTATAATTTGGAAGCTCCGCAGGAGATGGCTCTTTCTTCAAGGCCGTCTAATTCTTCTTCCTGTCCGCAGTCGATACAACAGCAGATAACTTCATAATCATAATTTTCCTTTAACCAGGGAATAATGGCGGTGGTATCAAGTCCGCCGGAGTACGCTAAAATAACTTTCTCTTTCATGGGATACATCCTTTCCGTTAGTAAATTTTTATTCATTGATTAAAAATAATATACAACAAAAAAAGTAGAAACGCAAGCGAAAATTAAAAAAGTTATTGCATAAAAATGTGAATGAATGTATAATTATGCAAAGACAGATGGAAATAAAATGAAAATACACTTTACTACGGCACATGGGTGTACTAATATAAGAAGTGTGAAAATTTGTCAATTTATAATAGTACATTATTTTACAGGAACGAAAGGACGGAGACGTTATGATAAAAGCAGGAATTATCGGTGCAACCGGATATGCAGGAAATGAATTAGTTCGTATATTAATGGGACATAAAGAGGTGGAAATCAAGTGGTATGGTTCCCGCAGTTACATAGATAAAAAATACGCAGAAGTTTATCAGAACATGTTTGAAATCGTTGATGATGTCTGCATGGATGATAATATGGAAGAATTAGCAAGTCAGGTGGATGTGATTTTCACTGCAACCCCGCAGGGCTTCTTGGCAGGAGTGTTGACGGAGGAGATTTTAAAGAAAACCAAAATCGTGGATTTAAGTGCGGATTACCGCATTAAGGATGTGGCAGTTTACGAGAAATGGTATGGCATAGAGCATAAAAGCCCACAGTTTATCGAGGAAGCAGTTTACGGACTCTGCGAGGTAAATAGAGAGAAGATTAAGGGGGCAAGATTGATTGCCAATCCGGGCTGTTATACTACCTGTTCTATTTTGACGGCATACCCGTTAGTAAAGGAAGGATTGATTGATACATCTACTTTGATTGTTGACGCAAAATCCGGTACTTCCGGTGCGGGAAGGGGAGCAAAGCTTCCGAATTTGTTCTGTGAGGTCAATGAGAATATGAAAGCCTACGGGGTAACAAGCCACCGCCATACGCCGGAGATTGAGGAACAGTTAGGTTATGCGGCAGGCAAAGAGGTAATGATTAACTTTACTCCGCATTTAGTTCCGATGAATCGCGGTATTCTGGCTACAGAATATGCTGCTCTCATAAGAAAAGAAGATGGAAGTCTTCCAACCTATGAGGAAATTAAGGCTGTTTATGATAAATATTACGGCAAAGAAAAGTTTGTCCGTGTGTTAGAAAAAGATGTGCAGCCGGAGACAAAATGGGTAGAGGGCAGCAATTATGTGGACATTAACTTCAAGATTGACGAGCGTACCGGAAGAATTGTGATGATGGGTGCGTTGGATAATCTGGTGAAGGGTGCAGCCGGTCAGGCAGTGCAGAATATGAATTTACTATTCGGATTCGATGAAGCAGAGGGATTGAACTTAGTTCCGATGTTTCCATAAGGAAAGATATGAAATTTATAGGTAATTTTGATGTGTGAAGAGAAGAGGGATTAGAGCATGGAAGGAAACGTAAGCATCCGTGAGATGAAGATGGAGGATTTTGAAGAAGTATACGCGCTCTGGATGCAGATACATGGATTTGGAATACGCAGTATTGACGATTCAAAAGAGGGGGTGGAGCGGTTCATCCGAAGAAACCCCACCACTAGCATGGTTGCTGTGTTGGATGGAAAAATTATCGGTGCGATTCTCTGTGGGCACGATGGGCGAAGAGGCTGTCTCTATCACGTCTGTGTACACGAAAATTACCGGAAACACGGCATCGGACAGAAGATGGTAAATTCCTGTTTAGAAGCACTGAAAAAAGAACATATCTGTAAGGTGAATCTGATTGCTTTTAAGAAAAATGAGGTTGGAAACCGCTTCTGGCAGGGAATGGGATGGACATTCCGGGATGATGTCAATTATTATGAGTGTATTTTAGATGATAACAATGTGACAACTTATAATCCGTAGCAGAGTTACAATGGCATTTGCAAAAAGGAATAGGAGGATGTTTGGTATGAAACAGATAACAGGCGGCATCACCGCAGCAAAAGGATTTAAGGCAGCTTCCACTGCAGCAGGGATCAAATATAAAGACAGGACAGATATGGCAATGATTTACAGCGAAGTGCCCTGCAACGTGGCAGGAACCTTTACGAAAAATATCGTAAAGGCAGCTCCAGTAAAATGGGATCAGAAAGTAGTTTATGAGACAAAGAAAGCACAGGCGGTAGTCATCAATGCCGGAATTGCCAACGCCTGTACCGGAGAGGAAGGCATGAATTATTGTAAAGTAACGGCAGAGGAAGTGGAAAAGCAGTTAAAGGTTCCGGCAGAGCAGGTGCTTTTGGCATCTACCGGGGTAATCGGAATGCAGCTTCCGATTGACAGGATTTGTGCCGGAGTAGATGCGATGATTCCTGAATTGAAAGCGGATTTAGAGAGTGGACATAAAGCAGCGCTTGCCATTATGACTACCGATACCCATGAGAAAGAAGTGGCAGTGCAGATTGAAATCGGTGGAAAGACCGTGACGGTTGGCGGTATGTGCAAGGGTTCCGGTATGATTCATCCGAATATGTGCACCATGTTAAGTTTTGTTACCACAGATGCGGCGATTTCACAGCCGTTATTACTAGAAGCATTACAGGCAGATGTGGAAGATACTTATAACATGATTTCTGTGGATGGAGATACCTCCACAAACGATACCTGTGTTGTTTTGGCAAACGGCATGGCAGGAAATACAGAGATTACCGAAAAAAATGAAGATTATCAGACTTTCGTGCAGGCATTAAATATGGTAAATGAAACTCTGGCAAAACAGATGGCAGGGGATGGCGAGGGAGCTACTGCACTCTTTGAGGTAAAAGTGATTGGAGCGGAAAGCAAGGAGCAGGCGAAAGTACTCAGCAAAGCGGTTATCACCTCAAGCCTGACAAAGGCAGCGATTTTCGGGCATGATGCCAACTGGGGAAGAATCCTTTGTGCGATGGGATATTCAGGCGCACAATTTGATCCGGAAAAGGTAGATTTGTTTTTTGAGAGCGCTGCAGGAAAGATGCAGATTATTGAAAATGGTGTGGCATTAGATTACAGCGAGGAAATGGCAACAAAGATTCTTTCCGAACCGGCAGTGACAGCAATTGCGGATGTGAAGATGGGCAGTGCCGAGGCTACGGCATGGGGCTGTGATCTGACATTTGATTATGTAAAAATCAATGCGGATTACCGCTCTTAAGAGAATTAAAAAGAAAAGCATAAAAGCAGAATGGAATACGAAACTGAGAGGAAGATGAAAATGGATATCGAAGAAAAAAATATGCAGGAATTATTACAGAAAGCAGAAGTGCTGATTGAGGCGCTTCCTTATATTCAGAAGTTTAACCGTAAAATTATCGTAGTAAAATACGGCGGCAGTGCTATGGTAGATGAAACGTTAAAACACCAGGTCATTCAGGACGTAACATTACTAAAATTGGTAGGATTTAAACCGATTATCGTTCACGGCGGCGGAAAAGAAATCAGCAAGTGGGTAGAAAAATCAGGAATGGAGCCGGAATTTGTGAATGGATTCCGTAAAACAGACGAGGCTACGATGGAAATTGCTGAAATGGTCTTAAACCGTGTCGGAAAATCTTTAGTCAAGTTAGTACAGGAATTAGGTGTGAATGCTGTCGGCATCAGTGGAAAAGACGGTGGTCTTTTAAAGGTTGAGAAAAAGTATGCAGACGGAAAAGACATCGGATTTGTAGGGGAGATTACGGAAGTGAATCCGAAAATCCTTTATGATTTACTGGAAAAAGATTTCCTTCCTATCGTTTGTCCGGTGGGAATGGATGAAAATTACAACAGCTATAACATCAATGCGGATGATGCGGCATGTGCCATTGCAAAAGCAGTGAATGCGGAGAAACTGGCATTCTTAACAGATATCGAGGGTGTCTATAAAGACCCTGCAGATAAGAGTACTCTCATTTCCTCACTGACAATTCCCGAGGCGAGAGAATTAATCGGAGGCGGCTTTATCGGAGGCGGTATGCTGCCAAAACTGAATAACTGTATTGATGCGGTGGAAAACGGCGTATCAAAAGTACATATTTTAGACGGACGGATTGCGCATTGTCTGTTGCTTGAGATATTTACCAAAAAAGGAATTGGTACGGTTATTTTGGGAGACAAAGTAACAAGATTTTAAAATCCGGCGGCAAAGAAGAATGGAAAGGCATGGTTAATGATATGAATAAAGAGAGTTATATTGAAAAAGCGGAAGAGAATATTCTTCATACCTATAATCGGTTCGAACTGGTATTAGACCACGGAGATGGTGTGTATCTCTATGACACCGACGGAAAGGAATATTTAGATTTTGCAGCAGGAATTGCAGTGCAGGCATTAGGATATAATAATAAAGAGTACAATGATACTTTGAAAGCTCAGGTTGATAAACTGCTGCATACGTCAAATCTTTATTACAATGTTCCTATTGCGAATGCTGCGGCACGTTTGAAAAAAGCCAGTGGCATGGACAGGGTTTTCTTTACCAACAGTGGTACGGAAGCCATTGAAGGCGCCATTAAGGCTGCAAAAAAATATGCCTATACCAGAGACGGTCATGCAGGACATGAAATCATTGCCATGAACCATTCCTTCCACGGAAGAAGTATCGGGGCATTATCTGTCACCGGAAATCAACATTATCAGGAACCCTTTGAGCCTTTAATGCCGGGAGTAAAATTTGCAGAATTTAATCAGTTAGACAGTGTAAAGTCTTTGATTAATGAGAAAACATGTGCTATTATTTTTGAGACGGTACAAGGCGAGGGTGGTATTTACCCGGTGGATAAGGAATTTATCGAGGGAGTAAGGGCACTTTGCGATGAACATGATATTCTTCTGATTTTAGATGAAATCCAGTGTGGTATGGGAAGGACAGGAGAGATGTTTGCGTGGCAGCATTACGGGGTAAAACCGGATATTATGACCAGTGCGAAAGCCCTTGGCTGTGGTGTCCCGGTGGGAGCTTTCTTAATGACAGAGAAAGTGGCAGAGAAATCATTAAAGCCCGGAGATCACGGAACCACTTACGGCGGAAATCCTTTTGTGGGAGCAGCTGCAGATAAGGTGCTTGAAATCATGGAGAGGGATCATATTACCGACCATGTAAAAGAGATTACACCTTATTTAGAGCAGAAGTTAGACGAACTGGCTGCAAAGTATGATTTTATTACGGCAAGACGCGGCATGGGACTGATTCAGGGTCTGGTGTCCGAAAAGCCGGTAGGGCAGATTGCTGCAAAAGCCATTGAGGAAGGGTTGATTATTATAACAGCAGGTTCCGATGTGCTTCGTTTTGTACCACCACTTATCATTGAAAAAAAACATGTGGATGAGATGGTCTGCAAATTAGACCGTGTCTTGATGAACATGTAAGTGAGAGGAAAGAAATGGAAGCATTACAGAAAAAAATCATATCCGTAACATTAGTGGCTGCGTTAGTTGTTTTGGCTGTGGCACAAATTCAGAAAAATCCTGTTTTTACGGGAGCAGAAGAAACACAGAGTGTCGGGAAAGATACTTATAGTCAGGCGGAGGCGGATGTGATTTTCTGGTATGATGACGCTTCGTATGATACATTTTTTGCACTGGCAGCGGAAGAGTATTTTAAAGAAACAGGGACGAAAGTGCTGCCGGTGTACGAGAACAGTACAGAATATATGACGGCTGTTTATGATAAGACCATGCAGGATGATGGATTTCCGGATGTTTACCTGATTTCAGGGGATAATCTCGAGAAAGCATACCTCTATGGTCTTGTTGCCGTAAATGAAGCGGCGGATGCTTATGAAAGCGCAGCAAAAAATGCAGTGACAGCATCTAAATATAGCGGGAAAATGTTAGGATATCCGTTAAGCTACAATACCTGTCTCTTTATTTATCAGAACGGTTATTTTGAAAAGGCACCTGCCTCCATGCAGGATATCATTGATTACTCAAATGAAAATGAACCCGGGGAAAATGTAGAATATATGGTGGAGTGGGATGTAAATGACGCTTTTTACGATTTTCCGTTTATCTCAAACAGCGTTACCTTCGAAAAGAAGGAACCGCAGATTTTAGAAGTGGTTTATGAGGAAGAAATGTACCAGAAGGATTTGGAATTTTTTGAAGGATTGTTATCCTCATTTTCGGTTAATGCAGAGACGGTTTCCGAGGAAGGCATTTTAGAGAATTTTATAGAGGGAAGAACGCTATGTGCTATCATTGATACGGATTCTCTTTACCGGTTAGAGGGCTGCTCTTATTCCTTGACGAAAATACCGGATTTAAATGAGGAACTCAAAACATCCGTATGTGCCATGACAGAGATGTTAGTGGTCAATGAATTCTCGGAAAAACAAAAGCAGGCGGCTGATTTTGCAAAGTTTGCCACAGTTTCAATGGCAGAAGAACTGCATGAGACTTCCGGTCATTATTCTGTTTTTAAGAACACGGATGCAGATATGGTAGAAAAGACAGCCTATGAGACCTATGAAGAAGCTGTTTTGGCACCAAATTCCCAGGACGCAAAAGACTTCTGGGTAGGGCTTAAAGAAACAATTGCCAAGTATTTTTAAAATCTATGAAAAAAAGGGGTTATACTCTTGTCATAAATCAGAAATTTCGTTAAAATAAAATTAGTGGGCGTTGAGAACTCCTGTCTTTTTAAGATTAAGGAGAATGCTTATGAAACAAGGATTTATGACGACAGCTATCCTGTTTTTTTTATTGCTGACAGTGAGTGGCTGTGGAAACAATAAAACAGTTTATTTTGAGATACCGGAGCAGGAGACACAGACAGAACAGATTTCCACGGAAACAGCAGAAGGAGCATATGATTCTGCAAAGGAAGAAGGCTGCTATGTGTATGTCTGCGGGGCAGTAAAGAAACCCGGTGTCTATGTACTAAAATCCCCTGCTAGAGTTTATGAGGCAATAGAGGCAGCGGGAGGTTTGATTGATGAGGCAAGTCCTACGTCTGTCAATCAGGCGCAGACAGTAGAAGACGGTCAGATGATAAAAATTTTAACAAAAGAGGAAGCGACTGCCTTAGAAACCGAAGAGGTGTCAGAGGAGGATGGACGCATTGACATTAATCAGGCGTCTGCGGAGGAACTGATGACATTGCCGGGCATTGGTAAAGCAAAGGCAGATAGTATTATTTCCTACCGAAAGAAATGTGGTGGGTTTTCTTCCATTGAGGAGATTATGCAGGTGGAGGGAATCAAAGAAGGTTTGTTTAATGGTATGAAAGATAGTATAAAGGTGAAATAGAAGATGGCAAAAAAGGTTCTTGTTGTAGATGATGAAAAATTAATTGTAAAGGGTATCCGCTTTAGCTTAGAACAGGACGGCATGGAGGTGGATTGTGCCTATGACGGGGAAGAGGCACTTAAAATGGCAACGGAGAATGCCTATGATATGGTTTTGTTAGATGTCATGCTTCCGAAGATGGATGGTTTTGAGGTATGCCAGCAGATAAGAGAATTTTCTAATATGCCCATTGTGATGCTGACTGCAAAGGGTGACGATATGGATAAGATATTGGGATTAGAATATGGTGCAGACGATTATATTACCAAGCCTTTCAATATTTTAGAGGTAAAGGCAAGAATCAAGGCAATTATGCGGAGAACTGCAGCAAGTCAGCCGAAGAAAGAGGACAGTAAGGTCATCGAAGCCGGAGATTTGAAGTTGGATTGTGAGAGCCGCAGACTTTTTATTCTGGGAAAAGAAGTAAATTTAACAGCGAAAGAATTTGATTTGTTAGAACTGCTTGTAAATAACCCCAATAAAGTCTATGGAAGAGAGAATCTTTTGAATCTGGTATGGGGATATGAATATCCGGGAGATGTGAGGACTGTGGATGTTCATGTGAGGCGTCTTCGCGAAAAAATCGAGAGTAATCCTAGTGAACCGAAATATGTTCACACTAAATGGGGCGTAGGTTACTATTATTCTCAGAATTGATAAGGTGCGTGCAATGACAAAACTCAAAAAAATACTAGATTTTTTTAAAAGTCTGAAAGTGAGACTTATCATTTTATTTTTCTTAATCGGAACGATACCGAGCATCCTGCTTCGAGTCGGGATGCTCAATTCTTATGAAAACCGGGCGGTTTCCATTCGGACAAGCGAGATATTAAGTCAGGCAAAGATTTTAGCAAACCAGATTGTGTCTAACGATTATCTCCGCCGTTCTTCATCAATATCCATTAATGCACAGTTAGAGCAGTTATCTACTATTTATGATGGAAGAGTAATAATTATTGATGATGAATTTCATATCATTAAGGATACTTATCAATTAGATGAAGGAAAAACAATTATTTCCGAAGAGGTAATTAAGAGTTACAACGGAGAGGAAATTACCAAGTTTGATTCGCAAAACCGTTACATTGAGTTAGCAATTCCTTTGGTGGTGCAGCAGTTAGATACGGAGGAGAAGAAAATTATCGGAGTAATGTTAGTAAGTGTTTCCACGGACAGCATTAATCTAAATGCAGAGTATCTTTCCACGAATGCCATCATCATTGAAATGAGCTGTGTTTTTGCTGTTATTTTTCTCAGTGTCCTCTTAAGCGTACAGTTAGTAAAACCTTTCCACAAAATGTCTTCATCAATTGATATGATACAGACAGGATACGGCGATGATGCGCTTGCAGTGAATGATTATACGGAGACAAAACTTATTTGCGAGAAGTTTAACGGCATGTTAGGGAGGATGAAGGTTCTCGATGATTCGAGACAGGAATTTGTTTCGAATGTGTCTCACGAACTGAAGACTCCTCTTACTTCCATGAAGGTGTTGGCAGATTCCATTAATAGTATGGAGGATGCACCGATAGAACTGTACAAAGAATTTATGCAGGACATCGGGAATGAGGTGGACAGGGAGACAAAGATTATCAATGATTTACTCTCTCTTGTAAAGATGGACAAAGCGGCAATGGATTTGAATGTCACGAATATGAACATCAATGAATTGCTAGAACAGATATTAAAGCGGTTAAAGCCCATTGCAGACAAACAGCATGTGGAACTGGTATTAGAGAGCTTTCGCCCTGTGAGCGCAGATGTGGATGAGGTCAAGATTACCCTTGCGTTTACCAACCTCATTGAAAATGGTATTAAGTACAACAAAGAGGGGGGCTGGGTGCATGTCACGTTAAATGCTGACCATCAGTATTTTTATCTGAAAGTAGAAGACTCCGGTATCGGAATCCCGGAGGAATCCTTAGAACATATTTATGAGCGTTTCTATCGGGTAGATAAGTCCCACTCTAGAGAAATCGGAGGAACCGGGCTTGGTCTTGCCATTACAAGAAATGCCATATTGATGCACCGTGGAGCAATTAAGGTATTTAGTACAGAGGGAGAGGGGACGATTTTCAATGTCCGGATTCCTCTCAATTACATTTCGTAAACGGGCTTACGCTTCTTGAAATTGGAGGTAAGAAGTTTTGACAAAAAAACATAGTTTCATATTACTTCCGTTACTGCTTTTATTCTTTGCGGGATGCGGGCAGGAGGAAGTAAGCGGTGAATACCATATTGAATATCTCAACAAAGAAAAAACAAAAATAATCGAGATGCCCTATGAACCAAAAACAGACACAGCGGAGGAAATGATACCGGAATTTTTAGCAATGTTAAGTTCGGATCCTGATTCTGTGGAATGCAGAAAACCGATTCCAAATGACGTGGAGATCACAGACTATTCCTTAGACGGAGCGTTGCTGTCAATTCGTTTTGATGCAGATTATAATAATATGAATACGGTGGAGGAAGTGCTTTGTCGTGCAGCTGTGGTGCGGACTTTGACCCAGATTGACGGAGTAGATTGTGTGACTTTTTATGTGGGGGATACACCGTTAAGTGATGCGGCTGGAAATATTGTAGGCAGTATGAATGAGGAGAGTTTTATTGAAAATCCGGGAGAGCAGATTAATTCCATTCAGAATACTTCCCTGACCTTATATTTTGCCAATGAGCAGGGAAATGGTCTAGTGAAAGAGGTCAGAGAGGATGTTTATTACAGTGGCAATATTTCTTTAGAAAAACTGATTATGGAGCAGTTGTTAGAGGGCCCCGAGACAGAAGGGTTAAAGTCTGCTATCCCCGAGGGAACAAAACTTTTGTCAGTTTCCGTGGCAGAGGGCATCTGCTATGTGAGCCTTGATGATAATTTCAGAAATCAGGACTATCAGGTGAACGAAGCAGTGGTAATTTATTCCATTGTTAATTCACTGACAGAACTTCCTACGATTAGCAAGGTTCAGATTTCGGTCAAGGGAGATAACAGCGGTGTCTACCGTGATAATTTTGAACTCAGTCAGATGTATGACAGAAACTTAGATTATGTCACCAGCGAAGAGTTCATAGGGACAGAGGAAACAACAGAGGGGGAATAAGGTGAAGGAACGGCTGTTTTGCCAGATGGCGGCAGGGGTGGTGTGCGGCATCCTGCTCGCCAGGTTAAACATGGGGTGGCTGTTTTTTCCGGTAATCCTGCTTTTGTTAGCAGGAGTGATGATAAACCGGAGAAAACAGCAGAGAATTTCCTGTGGGTCGGAAAGCTGCTGGTTGGCATTCGGAATTACAGCGGCAATTCTTGCGGCGGTGTGCGGTTATGTAAGAGAGAGCAGTTTTCTAGACATGAGGATGGGGTATGAGTCCTTTCTTCAGGAAGGGAAAACCATTTATCTGCAGGGAGTACTTAATGGAAAAGAAGAAAAAAACGGGCAATATCTTTATGAATTATCATCCTGCCAAATAAGGCAGAGTCTTTTAGCCGGAAATACGGCGGACAAATCTATCTGGACAGAACATTTTTGTGGAAAAGTTCAGGTTTCTATGGAATCCGATGCTTATTCTATCGGAGAAAATCTCATTATAGAAGGAAAAATCAGTTTATGGAAAAGTGCACGAAATGAGGGAAATTTCGATGCGAAATCATTTTATCATGCAAAAGGGATTGAGTTTCAAGTCAAAAATCCCAAAGTAGCAGCTTCATATGGAACACCATGTCGGTGGAAGGAAACATTGTACCAATGGAAGAAGCAGATAAAAAATGTATATCAGACGCAGTTGCCTAAGCGGGAAGGCGGAATTTTAACCACGATGGTATTAGGAGACAAATCCCTGTTAGAGGAGGAGGTAAAAGAGGCATATCAGACTGTTGGTATCTCCCATATACTTGCAATCAGCGGACTTCATGTATCTATCATCGGAATGATGGTATTTAAACTGCTTCGCAGACTAAGAATGGGGTATTGCGGGGCAGGTATTGTTTCGACAGTACTTTTAATAAGTTATGGGGAGATGGTTGGGTTTGGCTCTTCTGTTTTTCGGGCAGTGTGCATGTTTTTGTTTTTCGTTGCAGCACAGGCAGCCGGGAGGAGTTATGATTCTTTCAATGCTCTTGGATTTGCGGGGGTGTGTCTATTAATCGAAAATCCGGGACTTCTGTTTTATGCAGGGTTTCAGTTTTCCTTTGGAGCAGTGCTCGGAGTGGTGCTTCTCGGGAGAGTTGTAAAAGAGAATACGAAAGGACATCCATGGCTGGAAAAAGTTCTGATGGGTGTTGCAATCCAGATAGCTACACTGCCGATTGTGGCGTGGTATTATTATGAGATTCCCGTGTATGCAGTGGCAGTGAATCTTCTGGTACTGCCCTTGATGGGAGTGGTTCTTCTCTGCGGAATTACAGGGGGAGTGTTGGGACTTCGCTTTCCGGGAGTAGCGCATTATGTCTTTCTTCCCTGCAGATTGCTGTTAGCAGCATATCAGAAAATCTGCGATATCACGAAAGAACTGCCTGATCCGGTCTTTATTACAGGACGTCCCGCAATATGGAATATGTTGATTTATTATGGACTGTTGATTCTTTTGATTTATTGTTACCACAGATTGAGAAGAAAAGAAAGCGAGCAGAATTTCTCTTTTCGGAGAACGTTTGTGGGAATAATGGCAGGCGGTTTTCTGCTACTGTTTTTGTTTTCTCCGAAACGTGTTGGTTTTCAATTAGACGTGCTTGATGTGGGACAGGGAGACGGTATTTTTCTTCGCACGCAAAGCGGAAATACCTTGTTTATCGATGGGGGAAGCACGGATGTTTCTAATGTCGGAACCTATCGGATCGAGCCGTTTTTGAAATATCGTGGAGTACGGCACATTGACTGTTGGGTGGTATCCCATACGGATTACGACCATATTTCCGGTTTGCAGGAAATTTTAGAGACGGATTATCCCATCGACTGTCTGCTTTTTGCAAAGGGGATAGAACAGGATACGGCATATGAGAAACTGGTGCAGCAGGCACGGAAAAGAGGAACAGAAATTGTATTTATGGAACAGGGGCAGGTGCTGCATTTTGGGAGTGCAAAAATCCGTGCCTTATCGCCCGGAACGGACACAGAAGGCGATAAAAATGGAAAGTCCTTAGTACTGCTTTATGAGGAGAATGATTTTACAGGAATTTTTACCGGAGATATCGGAACAGAGCAGGAAAAGCAAATCATGGAGCAGCAGAAATTAGAGGAGGTGGACTTTTATAAGGCGGCACATCACGGTTCAAAATATTCCAATTCCGAAGAATTTTTATCTGTATTAAGTCCTGCCGTTGCAGCTGTTTCCTGTGGGGAAAATAATAGATATGGCCATCCGGGAGAGGAGGCGGTTGCCCATATGAAAGAAGCGGGAAGCCACATATTTTATACCATGAAGGGCGGACAGATCATGGTTTACAAGGAGAAAGGAGAGTTTCTTGTAAGCTCGTATTTAGAGCATGGGGAGTGATGGTTTTGAAGTTTGTAGTGATTGAAAAAGGAAAGAAAATAAGTTATAATTTAGGGGGAAATAATGATAGAAAAACAAATGAAAAATGATAGAAAAAGAAGAAAGTTAAAGGTTTATTTGGATACGTCAGTAATTAGCTATTTGCAGCAGGAAGATGTGCCGGAACTCATGAAATATACAAAAGAATTATGGACTAATTTTGAGCGGGGGGAATTTGAGGTATTTCTTTCACAGATAACGTTAAACGAGTTGGAGAAATGTCCGGAACCTAAAAGAAGTGTTCTTTACGAATATTTGAGTCGGATAGAATATAGGAAATTAGAAATCAATGAGGAAATTCTTGTGCTTGCACAGAAAATTATTGATATGGGTATACTTAGACCGAAAAGTTTTGATGATTGTCAGCACATTGCAACTGCGGTAGTTTATAATTGTGATTGTATTATTTCGTGGAATTTTAAACATATAGTAAATATAAAAACAATTCGAGGCGTAAGGGCAGTTACAAATTTGGAGGGATATAAGGATATTGATATTGTAAATCCGTCTGTATTATTAGAAAGTGAGGGATGATTATGGGAGTATCGGAAATTGGTACAAATTTTACTATTGATGATATACATAAAGTCCGGGAGGAGAATTATGAGAGGACGAAGAATATGACATTGGAAGAAAAGGTGGCATATTACAATAATCTCGGCAAAAATGCAGAAAAGGAGATTGAGAAAAGAAAAATACTGTGAGAAAGGTGTGTGTTATGGCAGAATGGTTGATGGGTACAAGCTATCAGTCCTATTTATTTATGCATAAGGCTTGAAGTAATTAAGCGTATTGTGCTAGAATAGTCCCATGAAAACGATTGATGAAGATATAAAAACAGGACAATTTAAGCAGATGTATCTGCTCTACGGAACAGAGGCATACTTAAAAAAACAGTATAAAGACAAACTGAAAAATGCGCTTGCAACACCGGATGACAACATGAATTTTACTGCATTTGAAGGAAAAAACAGTAATCCAAAGGAGATTATTGATCTAGCGGAGACACTTCCCTTTTTTGCAGAGCGGAGGGTGATACTGATTGAGGATAGCGGATTTTTTAAAAACTCCTGCGAGGATTTAGCGGAGTATCTGTCTGAGGTTGCTCCGGCTACTTACTTCATTTTTGTGGAGGAAGAAGTAGACAAACGCTCGAAGATGTACAAGGCAGTAAAAAAGCAGGGAAGTATTGTAGAGTTTGTGGCGCAGAGCGAGGAACTTTTGACACGCTGGATTTTAGGGCGGTTAAAAAAAGAAGGAAAAAATATTACAGGCTCCGTGATGCAGCAGTTTTTGAGTAAAACAGGCACCGATATGGGGAACATCGACAGGGAGTTAGAAAAACTGATTTGCTATACCTTAGGCAGGGATGTGATTACGGCGGAGGATGTAGAAGCTGTGGTAACGGAACAGACCACAAACAAAATATTTGATATGGTCAATGCCATTGCGGAGCATAATCAGAAAAAAGCCTTAGATTTGTATTATGATCTGCTGACTCTAAAGGAGCCACCAATGCGCATTATGTTTCTGATTACCAGACAGTTTCAGATATTACTTAACATTCGGGATATGTCGGCGCGGGGGTTAGATAACCAGACGATGGCGAAGGTGGCAGGGGTGCCCCCTTTTGCAGTGAAGCGGAATGTAACCCAGGCGAAGGGATTTACCATGACGCAGTTGAAACAGGCATTGCGGGACGGAGTAGAACTTGAGGAGTCAGTGAAAACCGGACAAATGAACGATCAGATGGCAGTGGAATTGTTTATTATGAAGTATAGCAGTTCACAGAAAAAATGATATTTTGGCAACAAAAAAACACCAGCATGACGGTACTGGTGTTTTTTTAATCTATTCCGTAATTAAGCCATTGCGTTTACAAGCTTTGTTAAACGGGAAACCTTTCTAGCAGAGTTGTTTTTGTGGTAAACTCCCTTAGAAGCAGCACTCTCAATCGTAGAGATAGCAGCTGTTAAAGCAGCGTTAGCAGCTTCCTTATCGTTAGCAGCTACAGCAGCTTCTACTTTCTTAATAGAAGTTTTTACTTCGCTTCTGATAGATTTGTTTCTAGCAGTTTTGATTTCTGTTACTAAAATTCTTTTCTTTGCAGATTTAATGTTAGCCAACCTGTACACCTCCAATTATACTATGTTTATGATTCATGATGGGTAACGAACTTGTTCGTTACATCGGAAGTCTACATCAAAGCCGGACACGGACAGTTCAATGTAAACATACTAGTGTATTGTAGGACATTTAATACTTTATGTCAAGAGTTATTGGAAAAAATTGTTGAAAAATAATTGGATAATATTTCTGTAGGAATGAGAAACTATATTAAAAAAGTATATGGAGGACGTTATGTATCAAATTCGTACCGACCTGGCTTTAGAGACACAGGAAAAAATGCAGCAAGACCATGTGGAGTTAAAAGGAGTCCGGTTTTTAGAGGAAAAAGTTGACAGGAATCTTACCATTAGCACCGTCGTAATAGAAACGGAGAACGGGGCGAAAACGATGGGAAAACCCAAAGGGACTTATATTACCATTGAAGCGGGAAATATGGACGAGGAGGATGAGGATTATCACAGGGAAATTTCCATTCAGCTTGCTAAGACGATAAAGAGTTTAATTCGTGGCAAAAAGGAGGAACAGTCTGTTTTGGTGGTAGGATTGGGAAACAGGGCAGTAACACCGGATGCTTTGGGACCGAGAGTGGTGGACAATCTCTTTATTACCAGACACATTGTCAAGGAATACGGAAAATATGCTTTTGGTACGGATAAAGTGAACAGAATTAGCAGTATTGTGCCCGGGGTGATGGCGCAGACAGGGATGGAGAGCTTAGAGATTATCAAGGGAATTATTGATGAAACCGACCCAGATTTAGTCATTGTAGTGGACGCTTTGGCAGCAAGGAGCACCAAACGGTTAAATCGTACCATTCAGGTGACGGATACCGGCATCAATCCCGGCAGCGGTGTGGGAAATCACAGACATGGAATCAACGAGAAAAGTCTTGGGGTTCCGGTAATTTCCATCGGGATACCCACGGTAGTGGATGCCGCCACTATCGTAAATGACACCATGTATAATCTGATTACCGCAATGGGACAGAGCGAGACACTCAACAACTTAGGCAGTTCTCTCGGAGAATTAAACGAAGCAGAAAAATACGAGCTAATCCGAGAACTGCTGTCTCCGAACTTAAATGCGATGTTTGTCACCCCAAAGGATATTGATGAGTCGGTAAAGAGACTTAGTTTTACCATATCGGAGGGAATCAATATCGCGTTTATGGGTGGAAAACAGTTAGAATATGGAAAATAAAACATGTATATAACGTTTCTTCTGTGCATAAAGTATAATTATGTATGTACATCGTTATCATCGCTTTAAAAAGAAAAAAAGAAAATCGGCATTTTTCCCAATACTGATGGTGCTTTTGATTCTGTTTGTATTAAAAGAGAACACGGGATTATGGGAGAGCATCAAACTGCATGGAAAAATTGCCTGCTATCAGAATATATTAGAATTATATTTGCCGGGAGCCGTGTACAGTGCCAAAGGGGAGGTGGAAAACTACCAGACTCAGGTGGAGAGCGAACTGTCTTATGAGGATATCTTAGCAAGAGAAGCGGCAGATGAAAATTATGTGGATGAGAATGGAAAGCTGGTAGAAACTGGTACGAGCCTGCAGCAGGAGACGACAGAAGCGGCAGAAAGTCAGGTATCTGAGGAGACGGTGGCAGAACAGACCAAAACCCAGCCGGAGCAGATGCAGACAGATACGGTGCAGGCATCTGTTTTGGCAGGTGAAAAAAAGGTCGTCTATTCCAGAGAAAAGTTAAATGATTTTGATTATCTGCTACAGAATTTTTATCAGGTGGACAATACGACTACGATTAACAGCAGTCAGTTAAATGCAGATAGTCTCTTAGGGAAAGATTTGCGATTAAGCCATGATCCTTCCACACCGCAGATTCTAATTTATCACACCCATTCTCAGGAGGGATATCAGGATTCTGTTCCCGGAGATGCTTCCACCACAGTGGTGGGAGTGGGGGATTATCTGGCAAAGCTATTGACGGAGCAGCATGGTTTTTCTGTCATTCATCATACAGGAGAATATGATGTGGGGGACAGAGACCATGCTTATTCTAAGGCGGGGCCGGCATTAGAGCAGGTATTGAAAGAAAATCCAAGCATTGAAGTGGTGATTGATTTGCACCGGGACGGGGTGAGAGAGGACACACACCTTGTCACAGAAATAAACGGAACTAAGATGGCGCAGATTATGTTTTTTAATGGGCTAAGCCGTACTACGAAAATAGGTGATATCGATTATCTTTACAACCCTTACATAGAGGATAATCTTGCTATTTCTTTTCAGATGCAGCTAAAAGCAGCAGAATACTATCCCGGACTTACCAGGCGTATTTATTTAAAAGGCTACCGCTATAATATGCACTATTGTCCTAAATCATTGTTGATTGAGGTGGGAGCGCAGACGAATACAGTGGAGGAGGCTATGAATGCGATGGTGCCGTTGGCAGATATTTTAAATAAAGTACTGACGGCGGCGCAATAAAGCTATGGAGCCGTTACTAGAGCACCCGAAGGGAGTGAACAGTAACGAATGATTAGAGTAATGGAAGTAAACGAATGCATAAGATTGGAATTTCTGAAGAATTCTGTTACAATAAGAGTGATGGAAATTAGCAGGAGGTTAGTGTGAAAAATAAATTTTTCACACGCAAATTTGTGCCTGCGGCCCAAAGTTTGCAGGTTATGGAAAGGCATGGTTATTTTTATGTGGAATACATTACTCGAATTAGATGGAAATATTTTATTGTGGATACAGGAAAATGTCAGAAATGATTTTTTAACCCCGATTATGACATTTATTACCCATCTTGGGGACAGCGGATGGTTCTGGATTGCGTTAGCAGTGGTACTTTTACTCAGAAAGAAAACAAGACCGGTGGGATTTCTTACCGCCTGTTCCCTGTTAGGCTCGTTACTTATCAATAATCTGTTGCTAAAAAACCTAGTGGCGCGAACACGTCCCTATGAGGTGGTGGCGGGCTTACATAGAATCATAGAGGCGCAGGTGGATTTATCCTTCCCATCAGGTCATGCGGGAAGTTCCTTTGCGGCAGCGGTGGTTATTTTTCTCATGTGTCCGAAAAAGGCGGGGATTCCGGCATTGGTGTTAGCATTTTTGATTATGCTGTCGAGGCTTTATGTGGGAGTGCATTACCCCACGGATGTGTTGGCAGGAATGGTGACGGGGACATTGATTGCTGTCTGCGTGTGCCGGGTATATCGGAAAATACAGAAGAATAAAAAAATATAAAAATCGTCACTTCACAACGGAAGTGGCGATTTTTGTGTTAGAGAGAAAGATGATATTTTTCCATCCAGTAGTTCATCTGGATAAAATAAGCAAGCAGTTGCGGACCTGCCATGAGCTGACCAAACCAGGGTCTGCCGTATTCTTTCGGCGCTTCCATAAATTGTTGTACCTTTTTCTTATCTAGCAGGGGAAGAATGGGGGCATTCGGGTCAGTAAGAATCTTTTTCATTCCCGCAATTAAGAGTTTTTCGTAGCCGGGGTGGTAGGTTTTTGGATAAGGACTTTTTTTCCGGTGAAGCAGTGCCTCCGGCAGCAAATTGGCACAGGCATCCCGCAGCAGTGTCTTTTCCACACCGTTCTGGTATTTCATTTCCCAGGGGACATTAAAGACATATTCGATAATGCGGTGGTCGGCAAAGGGAACTCTTGCCTCTAGCCCGGAATACATACTGGTACGGTCCATCCGGTCAAGAAGCGTTTGCATAAACCACTTGATATTTAAATAAGAAACAGAGCGCCGTTTTGCTTCCTCCGGGGTATCACAGTCAAGCTTCGGAACCTTTGCTAAAGATTCCTGATAGCGGGCGTAGGAGTATTCCTTTAAGTGCAGCCTTTGGCAGAAATCCTCGTTTAAAAACAGGGTGCGGGCACTGATGTCATCCGACCACGGGAAACCGTCCCGATTTAAAAGTTCCGGACGATAGAACCAGGGATAGCCGCCGAAAATTTCATCGGCACATTCTCCGGTCAGTGCCACTTTATTGTGCTTTGCCACAAGGGAGCAGAAGTAGAGCAGGGAGGCATCCACGTCCGTCATGCCGGGGAGGTCTTTGGCGTCCACCGCAGAAAAAAGCATGTCATAGAGGGTTTGCTGGTCGCATTCTAAGTAAGTATGGTTTGTCTGGCAGACCTCTAGCATTCGATTGACATAGGGAAGGTCACGTTCCGGCTGAAAAGAGTTCGATTGAAAATAAATGTCGTTATCCGTAAAATCAAAGGAAAAGGTATTCAGGGTTTCACCATGCTCTTTCATGTAACCCGCAGCCACCGCTGTTACGATACTAGAGTCAATGCCGCCGGAAAGAAATGTGCAGACAGGAACGTCGGAAACCATCTGCTTTGTGATGGCATCCCGCACCAACGCACCGGTGCGATCTACAGTGTCGGCATAGTTTTCCGTATGTTCTTTGCTTGGAATATCCCAATACATCCGGTCAGTAATCCCCTCTTTGGAAAGACAGAGATAATGTCCCGGCAATACTTCGTTCACATTGGTAAAAACACCGTTTCCTGAGGTGCGTGCCGGGCCGATGGAGAGGAGTTCCTGTAGACTGTTTTCGTTAATGGAAGGGGTAAATCCCGGATAGGTAAAAAGTGCTTTTGGTTCGGAACCAAACAGCAGAGTATTGTCAAAGACCGTGTAAAACAGCGGTTTTACCCCTACTCTGTCACGGTATAAAAACAGTTCCTCTTTCGCTCCATCCCAGATGGCAAAGGAAAAAATACCGTTTAGGAGAGATACAAATTCTTTTCCATAGTGGATGTAGGAGTATAAGATGACCTCGGTATCGGAGGTGGTAGCAAAGCTGTAGCCGGCAGACTGTAATGCGGGTATCAGCTCCATTGTATTATAGATTTCACCGTTGTAGACAATAGCATATTCGCCCTGAGGAAAATGACGCACCATAGGCTGGTTTCCTTTGGCAATATCACGGATAGAAAGTCTCGCATGAGAAAGTCCGGTGTGTTCTAGCAAAAAGACACCGGAGGCATCGTTTCCACGGTGGGAAAGACAGGTGTGCATATTGTGAAGTATTTCCTCCCAATAGGGCTGCTTTTCTAAATAGCGTTGATTGAAGTTACAAAATCCGGCAATTCCGCACATAAAAATCTCCATTTTTGTTTCTGCTAAAAATACAGAAATATTCGTATATAGTATATGTGGAAATAGGGAAAAACATGTATAAAGGAAAATGAAAGATTTCGTGTAAATTACGGTGGAAAGCCAGAATAGAAAAAAACTCGTGGTATATAATTTTAAGAAAAAGTGTATTCAGGAAAAAATATGCCAAATGAAAAGATTGAAAATCAGTTAAACCTTGCCTTAGATGCCACCGCAGAAGAAAGAGAAAAGTCCTTAGATTTAGACGTAGGGTATGAAACGGTGGCAAAGACCTGGGAGGTAATTGTGAAGTTTTCCGGTACGACGGAGGAATTAGAGAGAGTATTAAAGGAAAGTTTTCCTAATGATTATTTACAAATACGCCTCACAAATCTGAGTAATGAGTATGCCATTTTAGTGCTGCCTGAGGCGATTGTGGAGAAAGTGGCGGCATTACCGGAAATTGAATATATGGAAAAACCAAAGAGGCTCTTTTTCGCTGTAAACAACGGGAAAAGAGCCTCTTGTATTTCTGCCTTGCAGACCGGTGAGGCATCCGTCAGTGACAGGAATCGCCTTTTTGGAAATGGGGTCATTGTGGCAGTGGTTGATTCTGGGATTGACTACAGTCACCCGGATTTTCGCAATGCTGACGGTACGACTAGGATTTTAGATTTATGGGATCAGACAGTTCCCGGGGGAAGTGTGCCGGATAGAAGAAATGTACAAGGAGAAGAGGAACAGTATTTACAGCCGCCGGAGGGATTTTTTCTTGGAACGGAATTTCCCCGGGAGATTATCAATCTTGCATTAGAACAGCCGACGGAGCAGCAGCGTTATGAGATATGCCCGAGCAGAGATAATTCCGGACATGGTACTCATGTGGCGGGGATTGCTGCCGGAAATGGCAGGGCATCGGAAGGAAGATACCGGGGAGTTGCTTTTGAGAGTGAACTGATTGTGGTAAAACTAGGGGTGCAGAAAGAGGAGGGATTTCCAAGAACGACGGAACTGATGCAGGCAGTGGATTACTGTATCCGTAAAGCCCAGAGCTATGGACGCCCGATAGCGCTTAATCTAAGCTTCGGAAACAATTATGGCTCTCATTCCGGCACATCCTTAATAGAAACATTTTTAGATGATATGGCAGACCGATGGAAAACATCCATTGCCATAGGAAGCGGAAATGAAGGAGCCGCGGCAGTACATACCTCAGGCAGGCTTGTCGATGGAAGAACAGAAGAGGTGGAGTTAGCAGTCAGTGAATATGAGATAGGGATAAATCTTCAGATATGGAAATCTTATGTGGATGAGGTTTCGGTTTCGATTGTTCATCCGAACGGAACTGTGATAGGGCCGATACGCAAGGTTCAGGGAACGCAGAGATTTGCAATTCAGAATACCCAGATATTGCTCTATTACGGAGAACCGAGTCCCTATCGGCAGTATCAGGAAATTTATTTTGATTTCATACCAAAGGATAACTATATTGACAGCGGTATCTGGAAAATCCGGTTATTACCCCAGAGGATTGTGCAGGGCAATTATGATATGTGGCTTCCCTCCGGCGGCGTTTTAAATGCGGGAACCGGGTTTTTGTTCCCGACGGAGGAAACGACCCTTACCATTCCTTCCACGGCATCAAAGGTGATTACCGTTGCTGCGTATGATGCCCTGTATAATCAGCTTGCTTCTTTTTCCGGCAGGGGCTATACCAGAGAAACAAACCAGATAAAGCCGGATATTGCAGCACCGGGAGTAGAGATTACTTCCTGTGCCCCCGGCGGTGGTTATGTGACACGCAGCGGTACGTCTATGGCAACGCCCTTTGTGACGGGAGGTGCGGCGCTTTTGATGGAATGGGGGATTGTAAACGGCAATGACGCCTACCTTTATGGAGAGAGAATGAAGGCTTATTTCATTCGTGGGGCAAGGCATTTACCGGTATTAAGTGTTTATCCAAACCCGCAGTTAGGCTGGGGGGTGCTGTGCGTGGCGGCGAGCATCCCGGTGTGATATTAGGGGGAAAGCGGATGTTAAAAATAATGTTTAGGGAAAATAAGGATAAAATTGTCAATGAAATAACTAAGTGTCGATATAATTGAAGAAGGAGTGAACATTGATATTTGAAATAAAATAAAGTATAATTATCAAGAATGTTCGTTTTTAATCATATAAGTGTTACTAGGACGCTGATGAATGGTATTTGATACAATTTTGAACTTTGAGAGGAGTTTTTATAACAATGAAGATAATCATAGCGGGAGACGGGAAAGTTGGTTCTACACTGACAAAACAACTCTCCGCAGAGGGAAACGATATTACCTTGGTGGATGCGAATCCGAAAGTATTGGCAGCGATGGAAGAGACATACGATATTATGGCAGTACAGGGAAATTGTGCTACGATGGAGGTCTTAGAACAGGCAGGCGTGAAAGAGGCAGATTTGCTGATTGCTGCCACCAGTGCGGATGAAATCAATCTTCTTTGCTGCCTTACTGCACATGGAATGAATAAAAAACTGCATACCATTGCACGAATCCGTAACCCGGAATATACAGACCAGATTGTAAAAATGCGTGATACGTTTGCATTATCATTGACGGTGAATCCGGAGAAACAGGCAGCGATAGAGATAGAGCGCCTTTTAAAATATCCGGGATTTTTGAGACGTGATACGTTTGCAAAGGGCAGAGTAGAAATCGTAGAACTTCGGGTAGACAGAAACAGTAAGTTGTGTAATCAGGCATTAAATGACCTTAACTCCATTACAAAGTGTAAAGTGTTAGTTTGTGCTGTTTTGCGGGACGGAACGGCAGTAGCTCCTGACGGTAATTTTGTTTTACTAGAAGGAGACCGTATTTTTGTGACGGCACCTTCTAATAACCTGACAACCCTTTTAAAGAGCTTAGATATCATTACCCACAAAGTAAAGAGGGTGATTCTTTGTGGAGGGGGAAGAGTCAGCTATTATCTGGCAAAGCAATTAGAAAACAGCGGTATTTCGGTACAGCTGATAGAACAGGATTATGAGCGTTGTGTACAACTTTCTGCAATGTTGCCGGGAGTTTGTGTGATTCACGGGGATGCTAGCAGTGAAAGCCTGTTAGACAGTGAAGGAATTTCGGAGTGCGACGCCTTAGTAACCTTAACAGGGCTTGATGAATTAAATATGGTTATTTCCCTCTACGGTACTAGCTGTGGTGTTCCACAGGTTATCACGAAGCTTGGCAGAGTGGGAAACAGTCATATTTTAAACAGTATTTCTATTGGAAGTACGGTAAGTCCAAAAGAACTGTGCTGTAACTCCATTGTCCGTTATGTCCGTGCCATGAGAAATCAGACAGGAGCGGCATTATCAGTACATTCCATTGCGGATGGGCAGATGGAGGCAGTAGAGTTTATTGTGGATAGGAACACGAAATACATTGGTGAACCGTTAAAAAATCTCACCATAAAAAAGAATGTTTTGGTCGTATGTATTACCCACGATTCAAAACAGGAGATACCAAGCGGAGAATCTTTTTACCGCATCGGGGACACAGTCATTGTTGTAACCAGTGTAAATAAAGTTATTTACCAGTTAAATGACATTTTCGAAGAGTAAGTATAAGGCGGGATAAAAAGATGAATTACAAAATGATAGGAAGATTTATCGGCAAGATTTTACTAGTGGAGGCTGCTTTCTTAGCGCCTGCCCTGCTGATAAGTATTTTTTTTCAGGAAACTGAGGCTGCGCGGGCATTTTTTATCACCATTATCATTAATATTGTTGTTGCAGGGGTGATGCTTGGCGCTGCAAAGGGAGCACAGAAGGGCTTTCATGTCAGGGAAGGATTAGTCTGTGTAGGAATTAGCTGGATTGCAATGAGTGTTTTAGGCTGTCTGCCCTTTTTTTTGTCCGGGGCAATTCCAAATTATGTAGATGCCCTGTTTGAGACGGTGTCCGGATTTACCACAACGGGAGCATCTATTTTATCAGATGTGGAGTCCATGCCGAAAGGACTTTTGTATTGGAGGAGTTTCAGTCATTGGTTAGGAGGCATGGGAGTTCTGGTATTTTTGCTTGCGGTTTCCTCGGGAGACGAGAGAAATAAGGGATTTACGATGCACTTGCTTCGGGCAGAAAGTCCGGGACCTAAAGTAGGGAAACTGGTTCCTAGAATGAAACGGACGGCAGAGCTTTTGTATTTGATGTATATTTTGCTGACCGTTTTAGATGTTGTTTTTCTTTTGATTGGGAAAATGCCGTTATTTGATGCAATTTGTACCGCATTCGGAACAGCGGGAACCGGTGGCTTTGGTATTAGAAATGACAGTATTGCAGGTTACAGTCCTTACATTCAAAATGTCTGTACGGTATTTATGTTGTTGTTTGGTATTAATTTCAGCTGTTATTACCTGATTTTGATTCGCCAGTTTAAAAGTGTCTGGAAAGATGAGGAACTGCGGCTGTATCTGGGAATTGTATTAGGAAGCATTCTGCTCATTACCATAAATTTAAGGGATTATTATTCTTCTTTGGGAGAGACTTTGCGTCATGCGGCGTTTCAGGTGGCAAGTATTGTCACAACCACCGGATTTGCCACCACGGATTTTGATTTATGGCCGGGATTTTCAAGGACGATTTTACTTTGTCTTATGATTGTGGGAGCCTGTGCAGGGAGTACTGGCGGAGGTTTTAAATGTGGCAGGGTGTTGTTGATTCTTAAAGGACTGCGCAGGAGCGTACAGCAGATTGTGCATCCGGGAAAAATACAGGTTGTACGGGTCAATGGACGTGTCATAGAAGAAAAGGTAATGGAAAATACCAATGCTTATCTTGCAGCATATGCCCTGATTATCGTAAGTAGCTTTCTTCTGGTATCAATAGATGGTTTTTCTGTAGAGACGAATTTTTCTGCAGTTATATCCTGCTTTAATAATATCGGACCGGGATTGGCAGCAGTGGGACCGACCTGTAATTACAGTGCTTACAGTGTTTTTTCCAAAATCGTTCTGATTGTGAATATGTTGGCAGGAAGATTAGAAATTTTCCCGATACTGATTTTATTTTCAAGGACAACCTGGAGACATAGATAGAAAAGATTGTTTGACAAAGGGACAGAGGCGGTATTGAGAAAATAGAAAGAGATTTAGAAATATGTCAGTGAGAAAACAATTTGCAAAATATGTGTCACAGAATGTATTAGGGATGATAGGAATCTCCCTGTACATTCTTGCTGACACGTTTTTTATCGCAAAAGCGGTAGGAAGTAAGGGAATTACGGCGTTGAATTTGGTGCTGCCGGTATATAGCCTGATTTTTGCCATTGGGGCAATGATAGGAGTGGGCTCCGGGATTCGTTTTTCTATTGCAAGAAGCAAAGGAGAAGAAGAGGCAGACAGTTATTTTCCAAATGCCCTCTTTTTTGGAACGCTAATAGGAATTATTTTTATGTTTATGGGAATTTTGATTCCGAACAAAATCGTAGCATTTTTGGGCGGTGATGCAGAGATTATTCCGGTAGGAACACCCTATACCCGGATCTTTATGACGTTTGCCCCTTGTTTTATCTGGAATCATATCTGTAATGCCTTTGTGCGGAATGACAGAGCACCGGGGATTGCCATGATGGCGACTTTGTTTAGCAGTCTGTTTAATATTGTGATGGATTATGTACTGATGTTTCCATTCGGTCTGGGAATGGAAGGAGCAGCATTAGCAACTGCCTGTTCGCCGATTGTTGGAGTACTCATTTGCTGCACGCACCTTTTTTCAAAAAAAAGTCAGGTTCACTTGAAGTTGGCAAAGCCTTCGGTGAAGAAGCTGTTTCATTCCTGTCAGGTGGGAGTATCCGCTTTTGTGGGAGAAATTTCTTCAGGAGTCATTACAGCAGTTTTTAATTTCATTATACTGGCTTTGGCGGGAAATGTGGGAGTTGCGGCATATGGTGTCGTGGCAAATACCGCCTTAGTGGCAGTGTCTATGTTTAATGGTGTGGCACAGGGTTCTCAGCCTTTGGTCAGTGAGTATTATGGCAGAGGAGATTCAGAAAAAGTAAGAAAAATATTAGGGTTTGCAGTGAAAACCGCACTCATTTTTGCAGTGGGAATTATTGCAATGATTTATCTGGGGACAGATATCATCGTGGCGGTATTTAACAGTGAAGAGGATATGGAGTTAGCATCATACGCTGTGACAGGATTACGGCTATACTTTCTCGGTTTTTTATTTGCAGGGATTAACATTGTGGGAGCAGGTGTGTTAAGTGCTGTTGAATCTGCGAGGTGGGCATTTATCGCTTCTATTCTCAGGGGATTTGTGGCGATTATTGCCTGTGCATTCATATTGTCCTACCTTTTTGGCATGAATGGTGTCTGGCTGGCATTTCCGGCAGCAGAATTTATCACAATGGTGGTGACAGTCGTGGCACTTTGGCGTGGTGTATGGCACCCAGTGAACAGTAATGGCAGATGAGATAGGAAATGGTGTGGCAAAGATTCAGACTTCGTGTTATGATGGAGACAGAGGAAAAACAAAAAACGAAGGGAGGATAAATATGGCATTGGCAAAGGAAAAAATATATTGTGTTGAGGATGTATATAACCTGCCGGAAGGGCAACGGGCTGAACTGATAGACGGTCAGATGTATATGATGGCACCGCCAAATCGGAGACATCAGGAAATTGCAGGGGAACTTTTCGGCGTAATTCGTGAATATATAAAGGGAAATTATGGACAGTGCAAACCCTACATTGCCCCCTTTGCAGTTTTTTTAAATGAGGATGACAGGAATTATGTGGAGCCGGATATCTCTGTGATCTGTGACAAAAGGAAACTGAATGAGAAAGGCTGCAACGGTGCACCGGACTGGATTATAGAAGTTGTATCACCGGGCAGTCAGCGCATGGACTATATGATAAAGCTGTTTAAGTATAGGACGGCAGGTGTTCGCGAGTACTGGGTGGTCGACCCAAAGGATGATACTGTCACGGTTTATGATTTTTGGCATGATGATATGGGGAAATACTCTTTTAAAGACACCGTAAAGGTGGGAATATATCCGGGATTTGAGATTGATTTCTCAGAGGTAACCGGACTTGAATAACTAAGTGAAAAGTAGTGGATAGCGGTTTTGTACAAATGAAAGTAAAACAGAAGATAACATCAATTTATGGTAAATTAAGAACTTGTTATAGAAAAATAAAAGACGTTTTTGCCGGAACGGAGAGAGGCTTTTATATGGCATCGCAGCTCTTTTGCTGCTTTATGGCGGGAACGTTTGTCTCTTCATTCGTAAAGACAGAATGGTTGGGATTTTTGTTGGGGGCAGTGGTAGCTGCCCCTTTGGGATTCCTGATAACAAAACTGGCAGATTTTTTACTGCGCCCGGTGTTAAAATGCAGTGGAAGAAGTGTGGCATATACGGTGTTAGACGTGGGATTGCTTTTATATCCGGCTTTGTATGGAAGTGTAGGAGCAAAGGAAGCACAGATTGCACTAGTGACGGTTGCCATATTTGTGGTGGCGGCTTTGTTTGCTAAGAGTATCTGGGCGGTGACTGTAGAAAAGCTACATAAAACCGGGATGGCGGTACTGTCAGCCGTTACGGGAGTATTGACAGTGATGTCGATTTTTTTTATGGCAGGGGACGGATTTACCAACTCCTATGTGAGCGAGTATCAGAAATATGGGATTTCGGAACAGGCGTCCCATTTAGAACAGCAGGGTACAGGCGACTGGGAAAAGGTGAAAGAAGATTTTGCCGAGTATGGAGAGTTAGGAGATTGTACAGTAGCCACATTAGAATACAGTCCCTATAAGGATGTGGAATTAAAGACGGAGCCGGTGGACTTGACACGTTATGTGATGGAGGAGGAAGGCTTTCACCGGGTGTACAGGGATCTTTTTCAGGACTATGATTTAGATAAGACACCGGTGGCAGGGAAAATCTGGTATCCGTTAGAAAAAGAAAATTGTCCGGTGATTTTCATGGCGCATGGGAATCACAGTATCACGGAGGAATCCTATCTCGGTTACGATTATCTGGGAGAATATTTCGCTTCCCACGGTTACGTCTTTGTCTCCGTGGATGAAAATGCTTTAAATGAACGCAGCGGGGAAAATGATGGAAGGGCTGTTTTGCTGCTTGAAAATCTCAAAGCAGTAAAGCAGTTCAATGAGGAAGAGGAAAACCCGCTTTATGGAAAGATGGATTATGAAAATATTGCCTTAGCGGGACATTCCAGAGGCGGGGAAATGATTGCGGATGCTTATTTATTTAATGAGTGTGACACTTATCCAAGCAATGGAATGTTTGACTTTGACTATCATTTTTCCATCAAAACCCTTCTTGCTGTGGCTCCTTCGGTGAACCAGTATCAGCCTGCCGATCATGCGGTGGAGCTTTCTGATGTGAATTATCTGGTGCTGCAGGGGGCAAATGACCAGGATATCAATGTGTTTATGGGAAATGAGCAGTACGAAAATATTTCGTTTTCCGGCGAGGGGGATTATCTGAAATCTTCGCTTTATATTGCAGGGGCAAATCATGGTCAGTTTAATACCCTCTGGGGAAACTATGATATGGAACCGCCGTTTTCGTGGTGGCTGAATGTAAAAGATTTGATACCCGAAGAGGAACAGCGGTATCTTCTAAAAGTTTTTGCAAGAGCTTTTTTTGATGCTACTTTAAAGGGGGAGACGGACTATGAAAGCCTGCTTACAAATGCCTCTGCTTATGAAGCGTATTTGCCGGACACACTTTATGTGCAGCAGTATGAGAGGTCTGATTTTTCCTGTCTGGCGGATTTTGAAGAGGATGCGGATTTGGAAAGTGTGTCTGATGACAGCAGTGCTTTCGCGGAGCATATGAGTATGTGGACGGAGGAAAAAGTAGATGATTCCGGAGAGGGAGCGGGAGAACGGGAAAATCATGCCCTTTATTTAAAATGGAAGAAGACGGAAAAATCATGTTATGAGATGAATTTAGAGGAAAATGTGTCTTTAAGAGACGCATCCGTTTGTTTTGATATCTGTAATCTTACAGAGGGAATGAAAGCGGATGGCAGCGGTATTCTCGATTTTACGGTGGTCTTAATGGATGAAAATGGAACATGTGCCAGAGCGCAGGTGGGAGAATACAAGACGCTCTATCCGGCATTTTCGGTAGGCTTGTCAAAGATACAGTATTTGTTTGGCGAGATGGAAGAAAAGCATCAGTTTCAGACGGTAACACTCCCAATAGAAAACTTTAAGCAGGATGCAGCAGATTTTGATGAAACAAGAGTGAGCAGCATCACGTTTTTGTTTGACGAGCAGAAATCCGGTGAGTTATGGTTAGATAATATCGGAATTTTGGGAAACAAATAAACGCCTGTTTCATATAATAAAAGAAAATTTATTTAGAACAGGTGAAAGAATGAATTATTTATTTCCAGGAGATCAGGGGACAGAGGTGGAATACCTACAGCTTGCCCTGCAAAGGGCGGGGTACCCGACGAAGGTGGATGGTATTTTTGGAAGGGAAACCTGTGGTTCTCTGCACTCGTTTTTAAAGACAGAGGGAGCCTGTGTTGCTGACAGAGAAGCGTGGCAGAAACTCATTCCTTACCTAAAGGGTTATGTACATCATGAAATCGTAGCGGGGGATACGTTAGATAAAATTGCAAAGAAGTATCAAACCACACCGCAGGCAATCTTTACTGCCAATCCGTTAATTGACCCGCAGAATTTACAGGTGGAAGCAGTTTTAGAGGTGCCGTTAGGATTTCCTTTAGTGCCGGAAAATGTGCACTATTCTTATCCACTGCTGATGTATATTGTGGAAGGCCTTCTGGTACGTTATCCTTTTTTGATTGCCGGAACGATTGGCAGAAGTGTGATGAGGAAAAATATTCCCTACCTAAAAATCGGAAATGGGGAAAAAGAGGTGTGCTACAGTGCATCCTATCATGCGAATGAAAGTATTACCACGCCGGTGTTGCTAAAATTTGCGGAGGAATATTGCAATGCTTACAGCACGGTATTACGAGGGGAAAGTACCGGAGAATTTCCTGCTGCAGAGTTGTATCAGAATTTTAGCCTGTATCTCATACCGATGGTAAATCCGGATGGAGTGGATTTGGTGAACGGAATTTTAAAAACCGGAGATTTTTATCGTCAGGCTGTCCGCATTGCGGCTGATTTTCCGACAATTCCCTTTCCAAATGGATGGAAAGCCAATATAGACGGAGTGGATTTGAATTTGCAGTTTCCGGCGGGGTGGGAAGAGGCAAGACAGATTAAATATGCCCAGGGGTACACGAAGCCTGCACCGAGAGATTATGTAGGAAGGGCACCTTTGACAGAGCCTGAGAGTCAGGCAATTTATAATTTTACAAGGGAACACGATTTTCTGTTGGTGATTGCTTATCATACTCAGGGAGAGGTTATTTACTGGAAATATCTAGATTATGAGCCGGAACGTTCCGCAGAGATTGCAAAGTATTTTGGAAGAGTGAGCGGTTATGCCGTAGAACAGACACCACCGGAATCCGCTTATGCCGGGTATAAGGACTGGTTTATTCAGGAATACGACAGACCGGGATATACTATTGAGGTGGGCCTGGGCGAAAACCCGCTTCCAATGTCACAGTTTGGGGAGATTTATCGGGCAAACCAGCCTATTATGCTTGGCGGAATGACACAGTTGCTCTAGGAATGGCATCATTGCTCTTTTAGGTCGTTTTTCCCTGAATTAAAATTGGCAGTGTGGTAAAGCTTTGTACCAGTAAAGAAGGATTTTCTAATTTCCTCGCAAGGGTACTGCCTGCCTGTACACCCATATCATAGACATCAATATCAATGATGGTGGGAGAAGGATCAATAATACTGGTGTAGGGGTAGCGGTCAAAGGTAAGGAAAGCGATTTCCTCCGGGATTTTTAAATCCGAATGGGAAAGAAACTTTGCCACTCCTAAGGCAATGACATTGTTTTCACAGACAATTGCTTCCGGCGGATTATCAGAGGAGAGCAGTTTTTTCGTAGACTGATATGCTGCCTCCCTGCTAGAATCGGTATAGATGATATGCTCATTGTCCATACGGTGACCGGATTTTAACATGGTTTGTCTCACTCCTTTTAAACGCTGCTGGGAGATAGAATCCGTTTTTCTTCCTCCGATAAATGCCACTTTGGTGTAACCGCGGGAGAGCAGGTGTTCGGCGGCAAACTGTCCGCCTAAGGTGTGATTGGTGTCAATCCAGCAGAGTTGATTGTCAAAACCGGGATTCCCAATAATGGTGTGTGGAAAATTCCGGTCTGTGATGAGAGCAGCTGTCTTATCGTTTAAAGCAGAACCGTGTACAACGATGCCGTCTGCACCGCCTCCTGCAATGACTTTTTCTACGGTTTCTCCGGGATAGGTATCCTTTGAGGTGTCTACTAAGGTGACATTGTAATGATATTTGGATAATTCGTGATAGACTCCGCACATGATGTCAAACATGTGCGGATTTTTATATGCCTCCTCTTTTTCTAAGGAGGTAAGAAAAATAATATTCATAGTTGCTTTTCTTGCGAAAGATACCGCTCTGGCATTGGGCATAAAATGAAGCTGTTCAATGACAGTATTCACCTTTGCAATGGTTTCGTCAGAAATGGAGCCCTTTCTATTGATAACCTTAGATACAGTAGAGACAGAAACACCGGCTGCCTCTGCCACGTCACGGATTGTAATCGTCATAGTATATTTCTCCTATCAAAAAAATTCGACAAATTTTGCACTTCTACAGCTTTTATTATGAAAGAGATTCAGAGTGCAGTCAATTCTAAAATTGTGCACAAAATCAAGAATATAGTATAGCGTTTTCCTAACAAAGTCAACAACATAAATACAAAAAACATTGGAAAATTAAAGGGAAAGTGATTTAATAAAATTACAAAGCAACAAGAAATAAATAAAAATTTAGGAAAACATTTTCTTAAGGAGGAAAAAACAATGAAACGAAAAATCTATAGCACATTATGTGGGGTGTTAGCAGTTGGTATGCTTGGTGGATGCGGTACTGCAGGTACGGCGGCGAACGGAGAAAGCAAAGAAGAGGCACAGAGCACAGTGGAAACATCTGCAGAGGAGAAACAGGAAGATGCGTCTTCTGAAAGTGTAGAGACCGTAACTGTCTGGCACGACGGAGATGAATCCATTATGCAGGTGATTGCAGATGAGGTGAATGAAGAATTAGAGGCGGAACATGTTCAGGTGGTGTTTGAGAAAAAAACAGGGTTGACAGATCAGCTTCAGTTATATGGAAATGATGCGGAAAATGGACCGGACATGTATTTTTATGCACATGACTCATTGGGAATGTTTGCAGAGATGGGAATTCTTGCACCAATTACAGATTTTATCAGTGCAGAAGAGGAAAAAGATTTGCTTCCTATGACAGTGGAAGCAGGAACTTATCAGGATACACAATATCTGCTTCCGGTTTATTACGAAACGTTGTTGTTTATCTATAACCAGGACTTATGGGAAGGAGAGGTTCCGTCCACGACAGATGATTTATATGCCTATATGGAGAGCCATACAGATACGGATGCAGGAACCTATGCAGTTGTCAATCAGCACTCTACCGCTTATAATGTGGCACCGTTTATCAACGGATATGGGGCATACATCATTGATAAGGACGGAAATCCGGGACTCAATACGGATCAGATGATAGAAGCGGTTACTTATAATAAACAGTTTGCAGAGCTGATGGGAGATGGCGATTATGATACCTGTAACACTTTGTTTCATGAGCAGAAAGCCGCAGCTATCATCGGAGGCCCGTGGCTGATTTCGGGAATCAAAGATGCCGGTATCAATTATGGTATCAAATCCTTATCTGACTTTACTCTTCCAAACGGAGAGGCAATGGCACCTTATTCCGGTGTGCAGGGAATCGGAGTGATGAAATATGCCAAAGAGAATAAACAGGATGCGGTGGCAAGTGTATTAAAGGCAATGTGCAAAGAAAATGTAGGAATTTCCCTTGCAAAAGAAGCAAGTTGTGCTCCGGCAAATGCAAAGGCTTATGAGGATGCAGAGGTAGCGGCAGATGACATGATTATGGCAATGAGAGCAACCGCAGAGACTGCACAGCCTATGCCAAATATTCCACAGATGAGCGTAATGTGGGGACCGGCAGAAAGTATGCTTGCATCCATAAACAAATCCGGTCAGGATATAAAGACCGTGGCTGATAACTGCCAGAAGGCTGCCAAGACGGCTGTCGCAGATATGCAGTAGAACAGAAATAAAAGAGGGTAATAAAAGCATGAGAAATAAGAAAAAAGCTGCAGTATGGTTACATTCCCTTCCTGCAATGATATTAATCGGCGCGATTATTGTATTTCCAATCTTATATACAGCATATATTTCGCTGACGAACATGAATATGTTCCATTGGGATAATTATGAACTGATTGGACTAGACAATTATGTGAGGGCTTTGTTCAAAGTAGATACCGGATTTTTGACGGCAATTCTTACCACTTTGCTGTGGACTGCTCTCAATATGATAATCCAGGTGGTGATTGCGTTTTTTATCGCGCTGGGTTTAAATGCACCGGGACTAAAACTGAAAAATTTATACAAAACTCTGCTGATGTTTCCCTGGGCAATGCCGGCATATGTCTCTATCCTTCTCTGGAAGGTGGGGATATACAATACGGAGTTTGGTCTGGCAAATAAGGTGCTTGTAGCACTTGGATTTGAAAAAATCAACTATTTGTCCCAGAATGTACCGGCATTTATTTCCTGTATGGTTTTAAACCTCTGGATGGCACTGCCGTTTATGATTATGATGTTTGACGGTGCCTTCCAGAGTATCGATAAGAGTTACTATGAGAGTGCGAAAATGGATGGCGCCGGTTTTTGGATGCAGCTTTTTCATATTACGGTTCCCTCGGTAAAACCAATCATGGCACCGGCAGTAATTATGACTACTTTTACGACTTTTAAGCAGTTTGATATCATCTATCTTTTAACACAGCAGAAGGGAGCTTTAACCGGGGCAACCTTACAGACCATCCTTACATATGCGCATCAGAATGCCTTTGTGTCAAATAATTATGGGCTTTCCTCTGCGGTATCCATGATTATATTTGTACTGATTGTCATAATATCACTGTTTTTAAATCGTGGTTTGAAGGAGGAAGTGTAAATGAGTAAGAAGAAAGTGAAACAGAAAGCCGGGCTTGCAGTGTTAAATCTGGTTTTTATACTGCTTTGTTTGATAGGGCTTGTGCCAATTCTTTATGCACTGTCTTTATCCTTAAGCAGTGGGACAGCGGCATTGTCATCAAAGCTGTCCTTTCTGCCCACGGGATTTACTTTGGCAAATTATAAAAATATTCTGGTGGAAGAGCCGTTTTTACAGTGGTTATGGAATTCCATCGTCTTAGCAGTGGGAACGGTGATTGTTGCAATGGCATGTTCCGTCACAAGTGCCTACGCATTTTCCAGATTTCGGTTTAAAGGGAGAATACAGGCGCTTCGTGGGCTTTTGATATTAAATGCCTTTCCGCAGATTCTTACCATGTTTGCCATTTTCCGTTTGTTTAAACTATTGCATTTGCTAAATAACAGATGGGGATTAGTACTTATCTATGCCGGAAGTATGTGCATTTTCAGCATTCAGAATCTGAAAGGATATTTTGATACTATTCCGGTGGAAATTGAAGAGGCATCAAAATTAGATGGGGCAACAGAACTTCAGATGCTGATAAAAATTATTCTGCCCTTGGCGAGACCGGCGATTATTGTCACCTCTGTAATGGTGTTAATATTTGTCTGGAATGAGTATCTGTTTGCCACCACATTCATGTTAAATGAGAATACTTATACTTTGGCAGGAGGACTGTATCAGTTGCAGGCAAATGATTACAGCAGAAGCTGGCCTCTTTTTACAGCAGCAGCCATCTTAGTGTCAGTGCCCATTTTGGTTATCTTTTTTGTGATTCAAAAGCATATGGTATCAGGGCTTACCGCAGGGGGAGTAAAGGGTTAAAGTAAAGTTAAAAATGAGAGGAAATTATGAAATTAGAGGCAGTATTGCATACGCCCCTGTCAAAGGATGCGTATATGTTAGATGAAAAAACGTTAGCAGTCCGCCTTAGAACGGCAAAAGGCGATATGAAACAGGTTCTGGTTTTCTTTGGAGACAGGGTTTGCATGACAGAGCCCATTGAGGTGGATGAGATAGAAATGGAAAAAATTGCGTCCGATCAGTTTTTTGATTATTTTGAAGCTGTCATTGAGAGTGATTTTACCAGAATCTGCTATTATTTTAAATTGACAGATACAAAGGGAGAAACATTTTTTTATAGTGAATATGGCTTTAGTCAGGAAATGGAGTGCCACAGGACACAGTATTTCCAGTTTCCCTATCTGAGGAAAGAAGATTTGATTTCCATGCCGGAGTGGACAAAAAACATGGTCATGTATCATATTTTTCCCGACAGCTTTGCAGACGGAAAAAGATCCATTTCTTCTGTGGGAAAGAAATATGAGATTGCACCGGGAGTATTCAGTGAGAGCAGAAATGGCGGAACAATTCAGGGGATTATAGAAAATTTAGACTATATCAAAGAATTGCAGGTCAACTGCCTGTATTTAAACCCGATTTTCCTCGGTGCGTCTTACCATAAATATGATACCATAGATTATAAAAAGATAGACCCTTGTTTTGGAACAAAGAAGGACTTAAAAGAGCTGGTAGAAAAATGCCACGAAAACGGAATGTATGTCATTTTAGACGGTGTCTTTAATCATTGTGGAAGCGGGTTTTTTGCTTTCCGGGATGTGTTAGAAAAAGGAGAGGCATCGCCCTACTGTGACTGGTTTTATAAACTCCGTTTTCCTATTGAATATAAAACACCGCCCAACTATGAGGCATTTGCCTATGTCAGGGAAATGCCAAAATTAAATACAGGGAACAAGGAGGTGGAGCAGTATTTTTGCGAGGTAGGGCGTTATTGGATCAGAGAAGTGGGAATTGACGGTTGGAGACTCGATGTTGCCAATGAGATTAACCATGATTTCTGGCGCGCATTTTCTAGGACTGTAAAGGAGGAAAAGCCGGAAGCATTTTTAATCGGGGAAATCTGGGAGGATTCTACTGTCTGGCTACAGGGGGATCAGTTTGATTCCACCATGAATTATAACTTTTCCTATATCTGCAGAGAGTATTTTGCAGAGAGAAAAATTACGGTTTCCCAGTTTGATGAGAAAATAAGCCGCATGAACTTAAGATATCCGGAAACGGTGAGCAAAGCACAGATGAATTTCTTAGATACCCATGATGTGCCGAGATTTCTGTCTTATTGTAAAGGTGATTTGCAAAAGTTAAAACTGGCAGTCTTTTACATGATGACGGCAATGGGCATCCCTTCTGTCTTTTACGGGGATGAATGCGGCATTGAGGGAGTGTCGGAGGCAGAGTACCGGAAGGTAATGCCCTGGGATGCGGATACGGAAGGACTGACGGCGTTTTACCGGAAATGGATTGCAGTCAGAAGAGAAACAAAAGCCTTGTGTCAGGGAAATTACCGCAGTCTAGCGGCGATAGACGAAGAAGATATTTACATATTTGAGAGAAAATATCAGAAAGAACGAGTGCTTGTGATAATCAATGCAGGTGAAGAGGAACGTCAGATTGATTTAGGCGCATATCTGGAAAAGGAAGATTCCGGTGATGCCTGGGTGAATCTGGAGAGTAAGGAGGCGATAACAAATTCAGTCGTTGTCTGCGGAAAAATGCAGGGAATGGCATGGAAAATGGGAGGTGCATAACATGAAGTTAAAGAGAATGTTAGTGACATTGGCGGGAATCTGTTTTGCAGGGATGATGGCTATTTCTCCATACCAGGTGAAAGCAGCGGAAGGCTTAGAGGGAGAAAGTGTCTATCAGATTATGGTGGATCGTTTTTATGACGGTGATGTTTCAAACAATGCTACCGGAGAGGCTTTTCGTTACACGGAAAACAGTGAAGAGGATTTCCGCTATATGCACGGTGGAGACTGGCAGGGGATTATTCAGAAAATTCCTTATATCAAGGGAATGGGCTATACAGCCATCTGGATTTCCCCGGTTTCAGACCCACAGCTCTGGGGTGTACCGGATGCCAATGGAAAACAATGGCCTACGGCATATCATGGATACAATGTCTATGATCCAAATCGAGCAAACCGCTACTTTGGATGTGAGGACGAGCAGGCAAGTAAGGAAAAGCTAAAGGAACTGGTGGATGTGTGCCACGAAAACGGAATCAAGGTTATTCTTGACGTAGTTCCCAACCATGTGGGGGACTATCTGCAGGGGACAGGCCAGAATGCTCATTATATTACCCTGACAGATTCTTTAAAAGCCGGAAGCCAGGTGGAGCCGGTGGCACCTTACAATAACGTAAACTGGTATCACAATCTGGGAGATATTAATTTTTCTATCGAACATCCTCATTGTGCGGAAACGACTGCTATGCTTGAAAGTCATGATTTAGGAGGACTTGATGATATTGATTTTGACAATCCAGAGGCAAAGCAGGCAGTGTTTGACTCCATTAAGGGGTGGTTTGATTACACCGGAGCAGACGCGGCAAGGGTGGATGCGGCGAAGTGTATGAGTCCGGAACTGATACATGAACTGCAGGAATACATTGGTGTGCCTACCTTTGGGGAAAATTTTGATATGTGCGTGGATTTTGTGGCAGACTGGGTGGGAGATGATGCGGAAGACGGTATGTTGGATTTCCCACTGTTTCAGGCAGTTGTCAATGATTTTGCATATGGGCGGAATTTTGATAATATAGACGAGATTTCTTTAAAGAAAATTTTCGACCAGGATACGTTTTACGGTGATAATGTCAACCAGATGGTCACTTTCATTGATAACCATGACAGAAACCGTTTCCTTACTGAGGCAGGGGGAAATGTTAAAAAGATGCAGAATGCTCTGACTTTTATTTATACCTGTCGTGGAGTTCCGGTGGTATTTCAGGGAACGGAGCAGAACCGTGGAAATGCCAATGGACAGGCAATTAACGGCATTGCAGACACCTATAACCGCTGGTGTATGCAGACGAAGGATGCCAACGGTAACGTGACGGCAGATTACTTTAATACCAATACAGACACGTATCAGCTGATTGCTTCTTTAAATGAATTGAGAAGTGAATATCAGGCATTGAGAGAGGGTAAGCAGAGAGAAATGTGGTCATCTCCTCATTTCTACGCATTTTCAAGGAGAATGGATGCCGGGGAAAATGAGGGACAGGAAGTTATCTGCGCATTCAACAACTCATACGATACGCAGACAGCCAACATGCAGATACGGGCAGAGAGCAGTATTACACCCGGAACAGTGCTTGTGAATGTGTTCGATGAAAATGATACGGTGACAGTATCAGCGGACAGAAGAGTCAATGTGTCAGTAAATGCAAACTCCAACAAGATTTATGTAGTAAAGGGTGAGATTGTACCATCCGAATACGTTAACGTAACCTTTACGGTGAACAATGCTACCACCGAATGGGGACAGAATGTCTATATCGTTGGAAACTGCGATGAATTAGGAAACTGGGATCCTGCGAAAGCAGTAGGCCCCGGAAACTGTCCGAATTATCCGACCTGGATTGTGAATGCGTCACTGAAAGCCGGAACGGAGGTAGAATTTAAAGCTATTAAAAAGGACGGCAATGGCAATGTGATATGGGAAAGTGGAAGCAATCACAGTTATTCTATTCCGGATGCGGATACGGCAGATTATACAATTAACTGGCGGTAAAAAAGTTTTGAAAAAGGAGACTGTTTTGGGCAGCCTCCTTTTTCAATATAGTGAAGTTTTCTTCTTTATGGAATTTGACTATTGTTTTTGAAGCTCTGCTAACCTTTTCCTGAGGAAAGCAATCTCGGCATCTTTTTCGGAGATAACAGAGTCTTTTTCGGAGATAACAGAGTCTTTTTCGGAGATAACAGAATCTTTTTCCGCAGCCAACGCAGCTAACTGCTGTTCATGTTCTTTTTCAATGATATCAATATCCAACATTAAAGATTCATCTGTCATTTCGTTCAGTACCTCCATCTCTTCATAATGGGAATAAATATGGTCATATAACTGCTGGGTCAGACGGCGAAGCCGTCTGGCATCATCTAATGTAATATTCCCTGCTACAAGGTTTTGTTTGATACTGCCAATTATATCATTTTGAATGAGGTTTTTCAATGCTTCAAGATTTTCCGGGGAGCGTTCTTTTTTCATTGCATCACGAAATTTTAGAAGTTCAAAGGGAATGAGAATAATCATTTTTCGACGTGTCAGTTCTTCGGGAGAAATTTCTAAATATTTGAAAGTAGATACATGGTAGTGAAAAGTACCTTGTGAGCCGAAATCTAAAAGCAGATCATAGTCATCTGGTGCAGGTGATTTTGTGTAGAGGTAAATAATTTTTGGCTCCGGAAAATGAAGTGTACTGGAGGAAATATCTTTCGCTATCGTTCTTAGTGCATGTGCATATCCATAGTCAAATATCCGAAAAATGATGTCTTCCTGTTCCGTCATCTGTGCTTCTAAATGATAGCTGTCAGTTTCATTAATTGTGATGATTGTATCTGCAAGAATCCGGCGCAGACTGTCATCCTCAAATTCCGTCCAGTTGTAGGTGATGCTGCTGTTTGTGGGATGATTTGTATCAAACAGTCCATTGATTAAATTGATGATGGAAGTGGAAGAGAGAGTAAGAATCTTCTTAAAAACCTTGTCGTAGATATGGTAAATAGCCATAAGCATTTCCTCCTTGAAGTAAGAGTGGTGTCATCTTAGATAAAAAATGAAATAATATAAATGCGGTAAACTGACCAAATGGTCGAGAAAATAAGATACCTGTCAGGTAAATGAAAATAAATCTATTGATTTAAATATGATAGAAGTATAGAGCATGGAAAAATAAATATTCCACAGCCTAAAACTTATTTTTAGGTAAACTTCATTATATAGCTTAACACATCTGAAAACATAAGTCTAGTATTTTTTTGCTTTTTTGTTATCCTTAATACAGACCATGAGTGTAAGGGAAAATAACAAGCAAAAACGGAGGAAGCTATGAAGGAAGAATTAGCGCATTTTAAGGAGTGTAAAGAAGTAATTAAAGAGAATATTAAGACCTATGAAAAGAAAGTGCAGGCTGGAAAACAGGAGACAGAGGATTTGTTTGCAGCAGTTGCAGCCGGTGATGTGGAACTTTACAATCAGTTGATTGTGAGCAAGGATATGCTTTTTCACAATGAAAATGCGTTGCGAAAAAATCGTGCCGCTTTAGAAAAGCCCTACTTTGGCAGGGTAGACTACAAAGAAGAAGGCAGTGGGCAGGAGGAAAAACTCTATATCGGAAAGAACGGTGTTACGAAGAACCGCACGGACGTAATCATTGTGGACTGGCGGGCTCCGGTCTCTACAATTTATTATGAAAACGAATTGGGAGCAGGAAGCTATTATGTACCGGAAGTGGGAGAAATTAAAGTGGATTTAACGCTAAAGCGTACCTTTGATGTAGATAGGGGACAACTTCTCGGATACTATGATAATGATGCGGTGGCAACAGATGAACTTCTTGTGAAATATCTTTCCCAGAATAAGGATGTGGTGTTGGGAGATATTATTTCTACCATCCAGAAAGAGCAGAATGAGATTATCCGTGAATCCCCTTACTATGACGTGATTGTACAGGGAGTAGCGGGTAGTGGAAAGACCACGGTGGCAATGCACAGGATTTCTTATATTCTCTATAATTACGAAAAAAAATTTATACCTAGTGAGTTTTGTATTATTGGTGGAAATGATATGCTGCTGCATTATATTACCAGTGGACTGCCGGAGCTAGATGTCCATGATGTAGGGCAAAAGAGGATGGATATATTCTTTCGGGATTTATTAGAAAAAGAGCATAAAAAAGAACTGGGAAAAATTATCGGGAAAAAGACAAAAACATTCTGCAAAATAATTCCGGTTTTGGATGGGGAAGCGTATAAGAGCCAGATGGAATTTATCTATGCCCTAGAACAGCACTTAGGGAAGAGAAAATGCCGGTTGATTCCAATAGAGGATATTCGGGATGAAAAATTAGGGATTGTTTTATCAAAGGAGAGTATCGCAGATACATTGCGGGAAAATCCGGAATTTTCTGTGCGGCAGCTACAAAAGCTGCTAAATGAAAGAATACAAAAAAGAATTGCATTTTTAATGACTGAAGAAGAAAGCGCAGAGAAAAAGAAGGCAGTCAAAGCACAATACAAAGGTTATTTTCAGATGGAAAAGGCAGATTTAGATATTTTAAAGATTTATGAAGAGTTTTTATCGGAATATGGTGCCGGATTGCCGGAAACTGGGAAATATCATGTATATGATTTAGCGGCACTCACTCTGATTTGGAAGCGTATCACGGCAAAAAGTATTACGGATGAATACGGTCAGATTATCATTGATGAAGCACAGGATTTTGGCACGACAGTTTATTATGTGCTAAAGCAGGTGTTGACCGGCTGCTATTTTACCATCATGGGGGATGTTTCCCAGAACATTAATTACCAGACGGGTATGAACACATGGGAAGAAGTTCGCACAGAGGTCTTTCCGGGGGAACGCAGCAGATTTCATGTTCTCTCAAAGAGCTACCGGAACACCATAGAGATTTCCGAATACGCCGGAAAAATTCTAGAGAAAGCATCCTTTGGTGCTTATAAAATCACACCGGTGATTCGACATGGACGGGAAGTAGAATTTCATCCGGCAAAAGGGAAAATGGATACAGTGACAAAGACATTGCTTTCTGATATCAAAGGCAGGGGTTATGATACGACGGCAATTATCTGTCGGGACGAAATGGAAGCAGCAAAGGTAAAAGAATGGATTGGACAGACCGGAGAGGAATTAGACTTTGAAAAAGGCGTAATGGTATTGCCGATTCAGCTGACAAAAGGACTGGAATTTGATGCGGTTATCTTGATGAATCCGTCCCCGGAGGCGTATCCCGAAACAGAAGCAGATGCAAAACTGCTCTATGTGGCAGTGACGAGAGCTTTGCATGAACTGCATATTGTATATGAAGAAGAACTTTCAAAATTATTTTATGATTGACATTCTCAAAAATAGGAATCCTTTAACTCTTGCTAAAAAGCAGTAAAATACGATATAGTATACAGTAATATGTCGGTTGGAAAGAGAAAAGGAAAGGTATATAAAACTACGATGGAGCAGGAAAAATTTATCCGTATTTTCTGGCAAAGAACAGAACAGGAAACAGCAAGAATCTTAAGGGTATTTGGCAGTGAACCGGTACTTATTCTGCCGGAAACCGTGGAAGGTTATCCTGTGACGGAAATCGGAGCATATTGTTTTGCCGAGAACTGCCATTTGCCGGAAATTTATGATAAGACAGTTCTTTTCCAAAAAGAAACGACAGAAAAAAATCACTGGGAGACATTTAGGGAAGATTTTCTGGCGGAGAAAGAAGCGAAATTAAAAGAACTCTGTGGCAATTATTTAGAGGAGATTACACTACCGGAAAGTTTAGAAAAAATTGGCAATCTTGCATTTTATAACTGCACTTCTTTAAAGAAAATTACGTTAGGAAAAGCGATGGAACAGGTGGGCAGTGATGCTTTTATGAATTGCCGGAAATTTAGAGAGATTACATTAAACTGCGGTGTTCAGGAAAAAAGCGGTATCAGACAGATTTTAGCCCAGCTGTCTTCCGATATGGAAGTGACTTTTTGCGGAAAAGAGGGTATTGAGGCAGTGGTATTTTACCCGGAGTACTACGAAAGCTATGATGAAATTGCGCCGGCACATTTGTTTGGCAGAAATATTGAAGGAGAAGGCTTTCGGGCAAGACAGTGTTTTAAGGAAGGAATCCCGGACTTGAACCAGTATGACACTATCTTTCCAAAAGCCTGTGCCGAGGAAAATGATAAAACCCTGCGCAAATTAGTGGTAACACGGTTACGTTATCCGGTGGGAATGAAGCAGCAGGCAGAGAAGCTATATAAAACTTATTTCTCTAAACATGAAAAGGAAATTGCGGAGAAACTGACAGAAAAGAAAAATTTAGAATATCTTCAGTATTTTTGTGAGCAGAAATTATTTTCGCAGGGGGCCTTAGAACAGGCAATACAGACGGCTGCTAAAATGGAATGGGCGGAAGGGACTGCAATGCTGCTTCGAATGAAACAAAAGTATTTTGCAAAGCCAGACAAAGAACGATATACGTTTGAGGAATTTTGAATAAGGTATTAATTGTAAATTTCCCAAAAGAAAGGAAAATCAATGGCTCATATACAGACCCAGACAGAATGGGAAGAGGAAATGTCTCTTAAAATTTTATCCTTTATCCGTAACGAAATTTATATGGATTTGCGGTTCCTTGATATCGCACTGTCGGCACTCACTCCAAAGGCAGATTCGACGTTAAAGGCATTTGCCACAGACGGAACTTATCTGTACTTTTCCACGGAACAGTTGCTTAGAGTGTTTAAAGTGAATGCGGGGTATTTAGACCGTGCATATCTGCATACGGTTTTGCACTGTATTTTTTCACATTTATGGGTGGCACCGGAGCAGCAGACAGCGGAACAGAGAAGCCGATGGAATCTTGCCTGTGATATTGCGGTGGAGTATACCATAGACAGGATGGATAAGCCCTGTACCAGACGAATTTTAAGCTGGCAGCGGCAGAGTATTTATGAACAGCTAGAGGAACAGAAAAAAGGGATTTCTGCCGCCGTCATCTATCGTTTTTTAAAGGGAAAGAAGTCCGAGGAACTAGGCGCATTGGCAAGGGAATTCTATACGGATGACCATTGCTACTGGCCGAAACGGGAAGATAGTCAGGCAAAATGGCAGCAGGCGATGGAGCAGAAAAAGAAGTGGGATAAGATTGCAAGACAAAGCCGGATGGAGCAGCAGCGGGGAGACGAAAGTAAAGAGGGAGAAGAACTTTTTGCAGCGCAGATAAAGACGGCAAAAAGCAGAAGAAGTTACAAGGATTTTTTACAGCGGTTTACCATACTGCGGGAGGAAATGAAAATCGACCCGGAAGAATTTGATATGAATTATTACATGTATGGCCTTCGGGTTTATAAGAATATGCCCTTAATTGAGCCATTAGAGAGCCGAGAGAGTAAGAAAATACAGGAACTGGTGGTGGCAATTGATACCAGCTATTCCACCAGTGGGGAATTGGTGGAAAATTTTCTACGGGAAACCTTTACGATTTTAAATCAGAAAAACAGTTTTTTCGGGAAATTTAAAGTGCGGATTTTGCAGTGTGACAATCAGGTGCGGATGGATGAGGTCGTGGAAAATGAAAAAGATATGGAGCGGCTGCTGGAAAAATTTACGGTTTTAGGCGGCGGTTCCACAGACTTTCGTCCGGTATTTTCTTATGTCAATGAACTGATAGAACAGGGCAGCATCGGAAAATTGGGAGGACTTCTCTATTTTACCGATGGAAAGGGAACTTATCCGAAAAAGAGACCGGATTATAAGACAGCATTTTTGTTTTTAGAGGATTTTGACGAGGAAGCGGTTCCGCCCTGGGCGATGCGCCTAAAGTTAGAGCCGGAAGAGTTTGAAAGAGGTTGAATTATGAGGAAAATCTCTCTATAATAGTGTGAAGAGAATTTCAAAGCAGATGCAACGGAAGGATATATATTAGAATGAACATCAAGCAGGCAAAAACGGAAATCATGCACAGCGTGTCGGCATATCTGGCGAAAAATGAGGCGGGAGAATACAAAATTCCGGCAGTAAGACAGCGCCCAATCCTTCTGATGGGGCCGCCGGGAATTGGAAAGACACAGATTATGGAACAGATAGCCAGAGAGTGCAGGATTGGACTGGTGGCATATACCATTACCCATCATACCAGACAGAGTGCAGTAGGATTGCCGTTTATCCGGGAAAAAGAATATGACGGAAAAAATTATTCTGTTACCGAATATACCATGAGTGAAATTATTGCCAGTGTCTATCAGAAAATGGAAGACAGTGGTTTAAAAGAGGGAATACTATTTATTGATGAAATTAACTGCGTTTCGGAGACCTTAGCGCCTACTATGCTGCAGTTTTTACAGTGCAAGACCTTTGGTAATCAGGCTGTACCGGAGGGCTGGATTATCGTGGCGGCAGGCAACCCGCCGGAGTACAATAAATCTGTTCGGGATTTTGATATGGTAACGTTAGACCGTGTCCGTTATTTAGATATTGAAGCAGATTTTAAGGTATGGAAGGAATATGCAAAGGAAAAACATATTCATAGTGCCATTTTAAGTTATTTAGAACTGCGTCCGAAGAATTTTTACAGGGTGGAAGCAGACGTGGACGGTTTGCAGTTTGTTACGGCAAGAGGCTGGGAAGACTTAAGTAATCTGATGGAAACCTATGAAGCGATGGGACTTTCCGTGGATGAAACGGTGATACATGAGTTTATTCATCATAAGGATGTAGCAGAAGATGCGGCAGCTTATTTTGATTTGTACCGGAAATATCAGGATGATTACGGTATCAAAGAGATACTTTCCGGCAGAGTGAAACCGCAGATTTACGAGAGAGTCTATAAGGCGGCATTTGACGAGCGGCTTTCCGTGGTAAATCTTTTGTTAGACGGTTTGCAGGGAATGTTTGAAAATGTCAGAAGACAGAAGGCAAAGACCGATGGTTGGTATGAGTTCTTAAAAGAATATCGAAACAGATTAAATAACTGTGAGCATCCGGCAGAGTGCTATGAAGAATTGTACAAAGAGGCGGAAAGCCGCTACCAACAGGAGAAGCAAAGTGGATTTTATACCAGAGAGGAAGCATGGGCGAAGGAGGAACTGTTAAAAGCACTTAGAGAAAATGCTCCGGTGGCAGAAGGTAGTAAAGAAGAAACGGCTTTGGTATTTGCAGAGGTAAAAACCGGTTTTGACGAGACGAGCGCGTTATTAGAGCAGCTTGAATGCGAAACAAAGACTGCGGTGGAATATGCCTTTGATTTTATGGAACAGGCATTTGAACAGAAAGAAGAAATGGTGGTATTTGTGACGGAATTGACCTTAGGAGCAGTTTCCTCCCTGTTTTTATCAGAACATGGATGTGAGAGATACTTTAAATACAACGAAGCGCTTTTAGTGGGAACACGGAAGGCAGAGTTATTATCCGAATTGGAGAGATAAGGGGTTTGGAAAAAAACATATTTCGGGTGTCCGGATGAGGAGGAGATACGGATGAGACAGAGTGAGCAGAGAAATCTGACGATGATGATGGATCTCTATGAGATGACGATGGCAAACGGTTATTTTAATAATCAGGACAAGGATGTGCGGGTGGCATTTGATGTGTTTTACAGGAGCAATCCTGATGGGGGAGGTTTTGCTATTTTTGCAGGGTTAGAACAGATTTTAGAATACATTGAAAATCTTCATTTTGACCCGGAGGATATTGAATATTTCCGTTCTTTAAATATATTTACGGAGAGTTTTTTAGACTATTTAAAAGACTTTCGGTTTAAAGGGGACATTTATGCTTTCCGGGAGGGAACAATTATGTATCCCAATGAACCTGTGATTACGGTTGTAGCCCCGTTGATTGATGCGCAGTTGATTGAGACAGCCCTTTTAGCACAGGTCAATCATCAGTCTTTGATTGCCACAAAAACCAGACGTATTGTGAGTGCCGCAGAGGGGCGTGCTGTATCGGACTTTGGGGCAAGACGTGCCCACAACATGGATGCAGCAGTTTATGGTGCAAGAGCCGCCTATATCGGTGGTGCGGCAGGAACCGCAACCGTTTTGGCAGGACAGCTTTTTGATATTCCGGTGAGTGGGACGATGGCACATAGCTGGGTGATGTATTATAAAGATGAGTATGAGGCATTCAAGCATTATGCCGAAAATTATCCCGACGGAACGGTGCTTTTAGTGGATACTTATGATGTAATCGGTTCCGGCATTCCCAATGCTATCCGTGTGGCAAAAGAGGTTTTAGAGCCGATGGGAAAACGGTTAAAAGGGATTCGTATTGATAGCGGTGACCTTGCCTATCTTTCCAAAAAAATAAGAAAGATGTTAGACGAGGCGGGCTTAGAGGATTGTAAGATTGTGGTATCAAACAGTCTTGATGAATATACGATTACATCCATTTTACAGCAGGGCGGGAAAATTGACAGCTTTGGTGTAGGAGAGCGCCTGATTACAGCAAAGTCTGACCCGGTTTTCGGCGCAGTTTATAAGATTGCGGCTGTGGAGGAGAATGGAGAATTTTCTCCCCGTATCAAGGTTTCCGAAAATGTGGAGAAAATAACAAATCCCGGATTAAAGGATGTTTATCGTATTTATGATGAAACAGGACATTCCATTGCGGATTTAATTGTAAAAGCAGGGGAAACTGTGGATATGTCTGTGCCTTACTATTATGCGGACCCGGCAAAGCCGTGGAAAAACCGCTGCTTTGAGAATTGTACCGCAGTAAAACTGCAGCAGCAGGTAGTAAAGGACGGAAAACGTATTGTAGAGAAGGCAACTCTTGAGAGTATCCGTAAATTTGTGGAGCAGCAGCTTGCCAATGAAATCTGGGAAGAGGAGCAGCGATTTGAGAATCCCCATGTGCATTATTTAGACATGAGTCTTGGCTACTACCAGATGAAAATGGACATGCTGCATGATAAAAGAATGGAGTAAAACCGAAAAGAAAAGGAAGTAGAAACATTGAAATTACGCTATGATATCCCGGCATCTTTCTGGGGATTATTTCGTTCCGTCAACCGGGACATCTATATGGAAGCACTTCTGACCATCAGTGATGAATACCAGTATAACAATTATTTTTTAAGCAGAGAGGCGTGTGTACAGATTTTAAATGAAATGTGTGCGGCACGCCGTTACGCGTTTGAACAGGAGGAAAATGAAACGGAGGAGGAAATAAATGAGCCGCTTCCGGGGCGTATTTTAAACTGGCTGATTAAGACAAAATGGCTGCGGAAAATCGAAGATTACACCACCATGACTACCAACATTGTCATTCCCGATTATGCGGCGGTGATGATTGACGCTTTTGAGCAGTTAGTCAGCCAGCCCTTAGACGACACGGAAATTTATATCCAGAATGTGTATGCCACCCTGTTTTCCTTTAAGAACGACAGTAGGTTAAATCTAGCTATGTTAAAGACAGCACTGGTAAATACCAAAAAGTTAAACAAGGCATTGCAGGATATGCTGCACAATATGGATAAATTTTTTGAGCGTCTGTTAGACCAGAAATCTTACAATGACCTTTTAAAAGAACATTTAGAAGGATATGTGGAGGAAGTGGTAAAACGGAAATACCACATTTTAAAGACCAGTGACAACTTTTATATTTACAAGACCGACATCAAGCGCTGCTTAAAGGAAATGCGGGAGGATGAAGACTGGTTAGAAAAGGTAAGGAAAAAGCAGCAGGCAGAAAAAATGCAAAATCAGGGAAACTCTGTAAGAAAAAATGAGGATGACGAAGAAGAACTCCCTTTCCAGAGACGAAACAGGGAGGAGGATGTGCTAGACCTCATTGACCAGATTGAGCGCGGATTTGACGATATTGAGCACCGGATTTCTAATATGGATAAGGAGCACAGCAAATACATTCGTGCCACAGTAAGCCGCCTGAATTATCTGTTAAGTGACGAGACGGAGCGGCACGGTATGTTAGTACAGCTGTTAAATCGTTTAGGAGCAGAGGAAGACGTTGCAGAGCAGACGGAGAAAATCGGGCAGGTGGCAGAAAGAATGAAACTGTCATCATTTGAGATTTTAAATGAAAATCCGCTGTATAAGAGGCGGAGAAAGAAAAAATTTGAAGAGGAACTTGCAGAAGAGGAGGAGAGCGCAGAGCTTTCTAAGGATGACGTTCTGCGGTTAAATAAAATCAAACACCGTTTTACAAAAAGACAGATTGAAGACTTCATTGAGGAACATATGGAAGATGGTATCTTAGAGGCAGATAAGATGCAGCTTTCAGATGATGAGGAATTTGAAAAATTAGTCTTAGCTTACGATATCAGTATGCGCAAAAACAGCAAATATGAGGTTATCGTAAAGGAAGAGCGGGTGGAAAATGGTATTTACTCTTATCCCGCTATGATATTTGTGCCAAGAAGAAGTGTTTCGGAAGAAACGATGAAAGTATAAGAGTAATAGAAAGAGAAAAAGAACATGTTTGAAGGATATGAAGAACTGACTGCCGCGGAGCAGGAAAAGATGCAGGAAGTGATACGGTTGTTGTGGAGCCAGACCTTTCTGTTAGAGCGGAAGTATGATAAGAAAAATGGCAGATTAGTGTCAGATAGAAATTATGATTTTTGTGACCGGCATATGGAATTTTTGACGGATTATTTTGCCGTTGCGGGCATCAGGCTGCAGCAGGATACGGAGCTTGGTACCATCTATATTCTGGGAGCGGAGGGAAGCGGAGAAAAATTGCCTAAACTTGCCACTATTTATCTTTTGTTATTAAAACTCATTTATGATGAAAAAATGGCAGCGATTTCCTCGAGTGTAAATATTGTGACTACTTTTGGGGAACTGAATGGAAAAGTAGGGGAGTTTCGTCTTGCAAGGGGATTATCTTCCATGACGGAAATTAAGAGGGCATTTTCCGTATTACGGAAATATCAGATGGTGGAATTTTTAGACCCCTTTGAGGAATTGAATGAAGGCACAAGAATCATTATTTATCCCTGCATTAATCTGGTGTTAATGAGAGAGGATATCGAAGGCTTACTTCACAGTTTTGAGGAAGAAGAGGAGGCAGAAGATGGAACAGCAGAAACAGGCATATAAAGTATTTACCCGGATTTGCCTCAATAACTGGCACTATATCGATCGCAAGGTTTTAAATTTAAACAGCAGTATTAACTTTTTTACCGGGCACTCCGGCAGCGGAAAATCCACCGTCATTGATGCGATGCAGATTGTGCTTTATGCCAACACGGACGGGCGGGGATTTTTCAATAAGGCAGCGGCAGACGATTCAGATAGAAACCTGATTGAATACCTCCGTGGAATGATTAATATCGGGGAAAATAACCAGGCGGAATATAAGAGAAACCGCAACTTTTCCACCACGATTGTCCTAGAAATGGAGCAGACGGTCACAAAGGAAAAAGAGTGTATCGGCGTGGTTTTTGACGTGGAGACTTCTACTAACGAAATCAACCGTATGTTTTTCTGGCATAAGGGTGAATTAGTTGAGGGGGATTATCGCACGGGAAACCGTACCATGAGCATCAATGAAGTAAGGGACTATTTACAGCAGAATTTTTCTAAAGAGGAACAGTTTTATACTGCCAACAATGAACGTTTCAGAAGAAATCTTTATGACGTGTATTTAGGCGGACTGGATATGGAAAAATTCCCAAGACTCTTTAAGCGGGCAATTCCTTTTAAAATGAATATCCGGTTAGAGGATTTCGTGAAAGAATATATCTGTATGGAGCAGGATATTCATATCGAAGATATGCAGGAGAGTGTGGTGCTTTATGGAAGAATGTGCCGCAAAATTGAGGCTACCATGGCAGAGATTGCGGAGTTAGAGCAGATAAAAAGCCGTTATGAAGCTTTTTTAGAACAGAAAAAGCAAAAAGAAAATACAGATTACCGCCTAGAAAAATTAAAGATTTTACAGTTAGAAGAAAATATTTCTGAAACAAAAGAGCGGGTGAAATCCTGGCAGGAGGATGTAGTTTTACAGAAGAAGAGTTTAGGAGAGTTATCTGCCTATAAGGTGGAGTTAGAAAACGAGTATAACGAAATCAGCCAGCAGTTAAGTGATACCGGGTACGCTACCCTAGAGGAAAAGTTAAAGGGGATTGAAGAAAATCTGCGTCATTTAGAGCGCAGTGAGGAAAAATGGACGAACATTTCTAGGCGATTAACTCCGTGGGAGG
>JAQXGQ010000049.1 GCA_029006795.1 Clostridiales bacterium
CGGGAAATGGTACAGCGTAACTGCTGTAAACAAGTGTATACATAAACACTGCAAGAAGAATACCTGTTGCTACGTCAAAAACAGAATGCTGTTTTAAGAACATGGTGGATAAGATAATGCTTACCATAAGAATGGCAGAGCAAAAACGGACGACCTTGTTCTTTTTGAAATTATTACAATGCCATACTGCCATATTGACGGCAATGGAATTATACACATGGATGCTCGGGAAGAGGTTGGTAGCAGTATCTGTAGAATATAGCCATTTTACCATATGTACAAAAATGTTATTGCGTTCAAATTCTGTAGGTCTTAAATAATGTCCGTTTGGATAAACCGTGGACACAATGAGGAAAATGGTCATTCCTGTAAAAAGTACCGTACACAATCTGAAATATTCATCTTTGTTTTTTAAAAAGAAATATCCTAATCCCCATGCAATATAGCCAAACCACAAAAAGTATGGAATGACAAAATATTCACAGAACGGGATATAGTCGTCTAAAGCAACATGTATGACATGGAAATGGGTGGTGACTGTTTTCTCAAGATGTCCAAACCACGGCAGATAAATGAGAAAATAGAGCAACAAAAGTCCATGTTTATTTTTTTCAATGAAAGCATTAAGAACTGCTCTTGTTTCGGTTTTCACGTTATTCACCCCTTATAATTTTTTTGAAAACCAGACGATATGATTTCTTACCTCTGAGATTATAGCACAGTCAAATTTGAGATACAATTACCTTCTATTTTTTTTAAGAAAGATTATCTAAAACTTAAGAAAAACTTAATGGCTTTTCTCTATTTTTGTGCAACTATACAAGGATAAATTTGGAAAAGATTTTACGTGAATATTAAGATTATTAAAGTTTTGGCAATTTGTTGACAACAGGGCATTTGGTACTATAATGGAGAATAGCTGTGCGTCTGAACAGAAAAAGAAATTGGAGCAGTTGTCATAATTATGACAGTATTTCAATATGTATACTATAGTGTATCGGCTTTCATATCCGATACACCAGAGGAAAGGAATTTATATATGCAGAATAAGAAAAAACTGGCAGGATTGATAGTCATTATTCTGTTGACCATTATAGCAGTTGTTTATGTAGCATTTGCAGCATTTTTCCGAAGTCATTTCAGCTTTGGTACATCCATTGATGGGATTCCCGTGGGTGGCTATGGAATAGAAAAAGTAGAAGAGCTCATCCGTCGGGAAGTGGAGGATTACTCTCTGCGCCTGGTAATGAGGGAGGGTGCTTCCGAGGAAATTTCGGGAAACAGCATTTCGCTCACACCGGTGTTTCAGGGAGAGATAGAGCAGTTGTTAGAGGAGCAGAATGGTTTTTCCTGGGTAATGACCTGGATTCAGAAAAAAGATCTGGAATTAGACCGGGTGGTAACCTATGATGAAGGACAGTTAGAGCAGTCGATAAAACAGCTTTCCTGTATGAAAAAGGAGAATCAGAGGGAACCGGTAAATGCAGGTGTTTCTGAGTATTCTAAAGAGGAGGGTTACAGTCTAGTTCCGGCGGATTACGGAACGACACTAGATGAGGACACATTGTTAAACGCAGTGACGGAAGCGATAATGGTTTTGGCGGATGAGCTGGTTTTAGAGGATGCCGGATGTTATCAAAATCCTGAAATACTAGATGATGACGCGAACCTTCTTGCGGCTATTGAGAAGATGAAGCAATATGTAAATACTATTATCAATTATGACTTTGGTGAGAAGTCAGAGTGTCTGGATGGAAGTATCATACATACATGGCTTTCCGAAGAAGGCGGTGAGGTTTCTATTGACCGCGAGGCGGTAGAGGAGTACGTAAAAGAGTTAGGAAAGAAATACAATACTGCTTACCAGCCGAAAAATTTTAAAACCTCGTACGGAACCACGATTACCATTTCTAACGGCTTTTATGGGTGGAGAATTGACCGTGAGGGTGAGGTAGAGCAGATTTTAGCAGATTTAGAAAGCGGTGGGATGTTGAATCGTGAGCCGGTATATTCCCAGAGAGCAAACAGTCATGGAGAAACAGATTATGGTGATTCTTACGTGGAAATCAATCTGACAGCGCAGCACTTGTTTTTATATAAAGATGGTGCGCTGGTGGTAGAAAGTGACTTTGTCTCAGGAAATGTATCAAAAGGAAATGGTACTCCTGCAGGAGCTTATGGTTTGACCTATAAAACCACGGATGCTGTGCTGCGTGGGGCAGATTATGAGACTCCGGTAAAATATTGGATGCCTTTTGCGGGAGATGTAGGAATGCACGATGCTACCTGGAGAAGGCAGTTTGGCGGGAATATTTATAAGACCAATGGTTCCCACGGCTGTATCAACCTTCCATTGTCTGTGGCAGAAACTATTTACAAGAATGTGGAAAAGGGGTATGCCGTGTTAGTTTATGAGCTTCCTGGCACTGAGAGCAAAGCAGTCCAACAGCAGGATGCTGCCACTATCGTAAATATGATTAACACTATCGGTGTGGTAACCTTAGAGAGTGAACCGGTTATCACTGGTGCAAGAAATCTTTATAATGTCCTGCCGGACAGTGCGAAAGGATATGTTACGAATTATGACGTGCTTGTAGCTGCAGAAGCAGCCTTAGCCGTCTTAAAAAATGGCGGGCAGCCAGCCGACCAGTCGCAGTCGGTTGACCAGAGTCAGCCGGCAGAGCAGCAGCCAGCCGACCAGTCACAGCCGGTCGACCAGAGTCAGCCGGCGGAACAAACACCTTAGACTTCTACAATCAACAGACCCCACGGTTCTAGGGTGAGTGTCTCTCCTGAAGCAATCATTCTATCGGACAGAAGTTCCCTGCCTGCTTTCTGCGGGTAAGGGAATTTTTTTGTTTCTTCGGAATAATTAAAATAATAATATACCTGTTTTCCTTCCTCATTGCGTCCCTGTTTTGTAATAATCGGAAAGTGCAGGGCATTTTCGGAAAGGTCGGCATGAGAAAGAGTGATGTCTTTAAAATAATTGTGAAGGACATGTTCTAACATGACATCCTCAAACATGGTTCCAAGATAGAGAGCACTGCCTTTACCATAGCAGTTTTTTGTCACGGCTGCATAGCGTTGATAAACGGGATGGTCATAAACCGCAACCGCTTCTGCCGTGTCGCAGAATACAAAATCCATCCATTCCTTCGCAGTGCTGACTTCTTTTGGATTGTCTGACAAGGCTACGTTTACATTTTTCGGATAAGTGTACTGGTCGTAATGAATGCCTAGACATTCATGGAGAATGTGAGGCTGTCTGTCTGCATAAATTTTTATGTACTCGTCAGAAAATGCACTGCGGAAGGTGGTAATCAGATGGCCCCCTTCTTTGACATAGGTTTGAATAGCAATGAGCAGTTCTTCCGGTGCACTATAGAGAGCAGGAACAATCAGACACTCATACATGGAAAAATTCCGTTCCGTTGAAGAAATCATGTCGTACTCGATATTCATGCGGTAAAGGGCGTCGGAAAGCCAGCGGAGTACGGTATTATAACTGTGCTCTGCGGTAGATTGCAGCGGAAAATGACTAAGCCCGGTGAGGGAAGCGTTATCGATTAAGATGGCGACCTTATTTTCCTTCTTTAAATTCTTTAAATGGGAGCCGATGCGCTGCCATTCTGCTCCGATGATACAAGTCTCACGGTAGGTTTCATTTTCGGAAAAATCATGGGAGAGAACACCTTTCCAGTAGCTTTCAATGGCATTGTGAATGGAATGCCAATGCCAGTACATGACACTGTTAGAGCCGTTGGCAATGTGGCTGTACGCCTGCAGTCGCAGCTGTCCCGGGTAGGGGAGCCATTCAATGTTTCCCTGTGCCTCGGTTTCTAGAACCAGATAATTGTCTTTTTTTAAGCTGCGGGAAATATTGCCGCAGACGGTAATCTCTGCCCCCGTCAGATCGTCTTTAGAGGGATGGTAGATGTCGCAGCCTGCCACAGTCATACATTTTGCAGCTTCGTATTGGTTGACCTCCGGCTGATAGCCGAAAGAGTAGGTTGTCCAGCCATAGTCAAAATTCTGGGTAATGAACTGATCTTCTCTGGCATATTCCCTTACGATATCTGCCTGCCAGCTTAAAAATTTGGTTACTAACGAGCGTTGAAATTTCTGAAACTCTGCGGCGAGACTCTGATTAATCGTGCCCCTCACATCAGGAAAATCAGACCAGTCATTGACCCGGTTGCTCCAGTAATCCAACCCAAATTCATGGTTAAACTCATTAATATCCGGGAACTGCTCTTTTAAATGCTCCACAAACATTGCCTGCACCCGCGCTCCTGCGGTACCATAGCTTTTTGTTTCATTATCAAGCTGAAAGCCGATGATATGGGGAACATCTTTGATGTGCTCCATCAGGGCACGGATTACTTTCTCGCAGTGCTCTAAATATCCTGGATGGGTGATATCCATATTTTGTCTGTGACCGTAGATTTCCTGACCGTTTGCGGTAAAGGCGAGAATATCGGGATATTTTTTTACCAGCCATGTGGGAATGGCATAGGTAGGAGTGCCGATAATGACAGAAATACGATGCTTTGCCGCAGTCTGTAACATGCGGTCGATATGGGTAAAATCAAACACAGCCTCCTGTGGCTCTAAGGTACTCCAGGTAGATTCTGCGATACGGATGGTGTTCATACCTGCCCGCTCCATCATCTCCATATCTTTGTCTACACGGTCATAGGGCAGATACTCGGAATAGTAGGCTGCACCGAAAATGAGCTTGTCTGTTTTCATATAAAAACCTCCTGAAACGTATTGTATTCTATAGATATTCTAAAAGTGAACAACCGGTTGCACGGTCTTATTATAGCATTGGAAGATGATGCTGTAAATATCAAGAAAGTGTGGAAAACATAAAAAAATTTTTCTTTAAAAAGTAGAAAAAGAGGGATTGATTTTTGGAAAAAATTGTTCAATAATAAAGAGTAGTTGCGCAAATAGTTGTTCTAGCGCAAAATATACGGCAGTACAGGGCTGTAGAAATGGGGAAGTATAGAGATGGAAGAAGAAAAGAATATCACAATTGCGGATGTTGCGCAGGCATTGGGTGTGTCAAAGACGACAGTTTCCCGGGCAATTTCAGGAAAAGGAAGGATTGGAAAAGAGACAAGAGAGCGTGTGCTCGCTTATATAGAAGAACATGATTATAAACCGAATGTCATTGCAAAGGGATTAGCACAGTCAAAAACCTATAATATCTGTGTGGTGATGCCGGGAAATTATGATGTTGTAGATTTAACCTTTTTTCAGGAATGTCTGTTTGGAATACAGGAGATTGCAGGTATTATGGAATATGATATTCTGCTGTCTATCTGTAAGAACAACGACATTTCGTCTTTAGAGCGGATTATTGCAAACCACAAGGTTGACGGAGTAATTCTGATGAGGACTTTTGTAGAGGACCGTCAGGTAGAGTTTTTACAGCAAAAGAAGGTGCCCTTTGTTACCATCGGAAGTGCTGCATATCCGGGGGTAATACAGATAGACCATAACCACAAGGGCGCCTGTAAGGAGCTGACCTCCATTATACTGATGAAACAGATGAAACGGGTGGCTTTAATTGGCGGAGATGAGAATCATGTGGTGACCCAGAGCCGTCTCAGAGGATTTCGGGAGGCTTATGCAAAGATGGGAGAGACGGTAGATGAGAGTATGCTTTTTTTGAATCAGGACAATCATGTATTGATAGATAAAGCAGTAGCAGAGGCACTAGAGAACAAGGCAGAATGTATTCTTTGCATGGATGATGCTATATGCAGCAGAGTTCTTAAAAATCTGAGAGAAAGGCATGTGAAAATTCCAGAGGATGTGCGGGTGGCATCTTTTTACAACAGCACTGTTTTAGAAAACAATATCCCTTCTATAACATCCTTGAAATTTGACGCAAAAGAGTTGGGAATGGTGGCATGTAAAACACTGCTGGATTTAACAGAGGGACAGGAAGTAAAGGAGAGAACATTGCTGCCTTATGAAGTGGTATTAAAAGAATCAACAAAATAAAGGAGATTTTATGTATCACATTGGGATTGTGGAGGATGAAAGGGAGTTTGCGGAACAATTACAGGAGTTTTTAAGGCAATATCAGAGAGAGGAAAATCTTTCGTTTAAAATTTCCGTTTTTGGTGACGGAGCAGAGATTTTGGAAAATTATGAGCCCCATTATGACCTGATTTTGCTTGATATTGAGATGCCGAAAGTAAACGGAATGGAGGCAGCTGAGCGGATTCGGCGAGTAGATTCGGATGTGGTTCTGGTGTTTATCACAAACATGGCATCCTATGCCATTCGCGGATATGAGGTGGGAGCATTGGATTTTATAATGAAACCTATCACTTATTACACTTTTTCCATGAAGTTAAGGAGGGCGCTTAAAAGAGCAAAACAAAAAGAGCAACAGCAGATTTTGCTAACACTTCCTGACGGGGTGAAAAAGATTGGAATTCATCAGATTTTTTATGTAGAAGTGCAGAACAGAATGCTTCATTATTATACGGATGAAGGGGAATATGTGATGCGGGGCACTATGGCGAGTGTGGAACAAATGTTGGCGGCCTATCCTTTTGTAAAATGTAATCACTGGTATATGGTAAATTTGATGCATGTTACTGAAGTACGGAAAAATATGGCACTTGTGGGAGGACATGAACTGGAAATCAGCAGACGTAATAGAACAGCTTTCCTAAAAGCATTGACAGAATATGTGGGGGGAACACCGTGATGATGGCAGATTACTGGATTTATGAGATTGCATTTCTGATAAGCGGTGTGTTATATGAATACCGAAGAGAGCGACAGGAAAAGTTCCTTTTGCGGTTTGCAATTTTTATGGCAGCTTTTTTATTGATAGTGGTAATTACAACTCTGGTTCCGATGGAGGGAAAGCCACTTCTTAGGTTTGTGCTGCGTTTATTTGGTTTTGGATTTCTTGCTTTTTTTCTGCATACCTGTTGGAAAAACTCATGGTCTGTAGCAGTTTATGATTCCATCTGGGCATTTATGCTCTGGCAGTTGCTTTACGAACTTAGAATAGGTTGTTATATATCCGGTTATCGGTTGATACCAGGAACGGGACTTTTATATAATATAGAAACATTGTTGATTTTTGTGATTGGTTACTTGATTGCAGCATTTACGATTGTAAAGTGGCTTCCGGAGGAAGAACCAAAAAGAATAGGGCCGAGGCAGATGACGTCGGCAACACTTATTTTTGGAACTTTTTTGATCCTTGCAATCAGCCCCGGTAATGTGGAAATTGAACCGGGAAGATGGCAGGTGTTGTATCTTTCTCAGCTTCTTTTGGCGGTGATTTTGTACTTACAGAATGAGTTTTTTAAGAAGAGTGCTATTCGGCAGGAGTTAGTAGTGATGAATATGCTTTGGAAAAAGGAGCAGGAACAGTATCAGCTGTCGAAGGAGAACATTGCTCTTATCAATCAGAAATGCCATGATTTAAAGCATCAGATACGTGCGATACGCAATTCTGATAAGGAGGATAGAGACAAGTA
>JAQXGQ010000050.1 GCA_029006795.1 Clostridiales bacterium
ACAATGTAAAAGAAGTGTGCTATTATAATTAAGCGCGATTTGAGATGGCGTAAAAATGGAATAACGATGCGTGGCTCAGCTTGGTAGAGCGCTGCGTTCGGGACGCAGAGGTCGCAGGTTCAAATCCTGTCGCATCGACTAGATGAAATTATTGGGAATCCTTGATTGTATTAAGGATTCTCGATTTTTTTGTATCTTATACAAAAAGAGCAGGTAGTGTATTTCTACTCAACCTGCCCGTTTTCTCACAATATAATGTGTCACCTGATTTTTCTTTAGATTAAAAATGTTTATTTGATGCGTATTCCATGTGCTACTTTCTTATTGTTCTTGTCAGAAAGTCCAATTGTACTGAATTTTCCACCTTTACCATTAAAGAAAGCATCCGTTTTATCGGAGTTTATTAGACTTTTTCGTGTAGCACCACCCACAACAAGACACAGATCTTTGTAATCCTCTGGATATACAACGGTTACCTTTTTTATAACACTTTTCTTAATCCAAGTTACCCAGCAACCATCAGAGTCCCTAAGCGTATACTTCCCGCTACTCTTCCATTCTGTGTTGGTACAGGTAACATCTTTATTATTTTTCACTTCCAGACATTGACCGGTTTGGTAATCTGTTAGTGCATAGTACCAATTGGTAAAACCGGAACTCATACCTTTATATTTAGATTTGGCACTCTTGACGGATTGGGCAACCTTGTGCACATCGCTTTCTTTTAACTGTGGAAATTCGAAGACCATGGATAATGATGCGGATTCTAGTGGATGAAAAGGAGACATAGCCGATAAAAGCAATGTCTCCTTTAAAAATCGAATCATTTTTAATTATTTATTTTCAGTTTCTGGTGTACTGGGTTTTGTCCAGGCAGTTTCTAACTCCACTTCTCTAGTTTCGGTGTTCTCGGTTTCTGTACTTTCCACTGCATCGTTTTCCGCCTCGAAATTTTCGGTTTCCGTATTTTCTGTAGAACCGGTTTCTGTTTCCTCGGTTTCGGTTGTCTCAGTCTCTGACGTTTCCGTTTCTTCCGTCTCGGAGTTTTCTGTTGTTTCTGTTTCTGTTTCTGTTGTTTCTGTTTCTGTCGTTTCTGTTTCTGGAACTTCCGTCTCTGTCACTTCAAGTTCCATTGCTTGAGAAGCCTCCATTTCTTCGGACTGCATTGCTGCCTCACTGCTCGTCAGTTCCTCTTCAATGGTTACATCTACAACATTTGAGTAAGGACTTCTGTCAACGCCATTTAGCATTGCCCGTACTTTGAAATGGTAGGTTTCTCCAACATTGAAGGATTGTGTTCCGTCATCCGTTTTATAATTGACACAGGCATAGGTAAGGGTATCGGCATTTCCTGTGGTCTTGATTTTTACAAAGGTTTCATTCGAGTCGGAAGAGCAGTAAATCTGGTACTTTGTGGCATTCGGGAAGGCTGTCCAGGAGAGGACAAGTTCACCGTCAATCACTTTTGCTGCAAGTTTAATATTCGCCTGTAAACTGATTTCATCCGAATACTCGCCATAATAGTTCTGCCCATTCTTTGTCACATAAGCCCTTACTTTATAGTAGTAAGTAGTTCCGGTAACAGTGTCTTTATCCGTGAAAGAGGTCTTTGCCGTGTCGGTAATTGGTGCATAGGCTCCATTCGAAGAAGTGGAACGAACCACCTCATAACCGGTTACGCCTTTTTGTGTTTCCCAGGAGAGGGAAATGTTTTTACCTGTTACAGTGCAGTTATTATTTTTCCAGGCAGCCTTTCCTGTGGTGGCGGTCAACTGCATGGCGTTAGAATAGCTGCTGAAAATGGCTCCCTTTTCGTTGGCATTGGTTTTGTTTGGAATAAACTTAAAGGAACGTATCTTATAGGTATAAGTTTCACCGGCAGTCAATTCATTATCCTTGTAACCTAAAACAGAAGGATCCATGATGGTTGCAATTTTTTTATCATTGCGGTAAATCTCATAGCCGTCCACATAATCTACTTTTTTCCAGAAGAGGATGGAAGTATTGGTTCCTTCCATAGAAACAGTTCCTAAGGTTGGTTTCCGGTTAATTTTTGGCATCTTTTCATATTTTGACTTTTTGAAACCGCTTATTTTGCTCCAACTCTTTAAATCTGTATATTTCACCAGCTGATTGGTAAACTTGAAAGAAGCTGCAGTATCAATATTCTGGAATACATGCCAGACGATACGCTTAGTGCGTGTATTGTCACATAATCCCCAATAGCAGTTGTCTGCCATTTCAACGGGATGATCGAACTGTCTGCCATAAATAAAGGATTCAATCATACTGTTGCTTTCGGACAGATAATAGGCATAAGCATAAGCCGCTGCCTGCACGGCTTCTCCTTTGGTGGAGTTAAAGGACTGCTCGGAGAGCATAATGGTATAACTTTTACCAAAATTTTTCTTTACATAATTGGTCAGTACATTTAGATTACGGAACGTAATAAAAGTACTGTCAACGGAATTTGTGGCAAGGGCATCATCCCAGAAAACCGGATTTACCAACCCTTGCGGGTAGGCATGATAAGCAATGTGGAAAACAATTTTGCCACGCTCGTTTATCTGTCGGTAAAATTCATCTAAAGTTGTTTTGGTGGTAAAATACCGTTTGCCGGAGACATCCGGGTCACAGTTCCAGTTGTAATCTAAACTGATATAGACATTGGATTTCTTGCTCACGCTTTTCACTGCATTATAGCAGATGCGGAAAGCTCTGGTATAGTTGTCCATATAGGAAGAGATTTTTTTATTGCCGCCGTAATTCCATTCCCCCTGATTGTTGACCTCGTTTCCTAAAATCCAGCCGGAAACATAGTTTTCCTTGGTTCCGTAGCGTTTGGCAAGATAGCTCATAAGCGCTTCAAAAGTTCGGCATCCTTTCTGGGTAGAAACATTAAAGGAACTGTACTTGGCATAAGAAGAACCTTTATAGCGCATGGTGTCTGTCTGGGAATTGGCGCTGTTAGGAAGTAATAGAATAATAGTTACTTTTGCACCTGCCGCATTGTATGCCTGTACCTGTGCGTCATTATAATCTAACATATCCGCGTTAAAATAATAGGTTTTACCGCGATACTTATATGGCAGTGTGTTAGTACAGTCTGTAGTCATCAGAGAATTGACTGTCCAGTTAATGACAGCATGCTGGGTACGCAGTTCTATCGCCTCGTCTAAATTCTCCACCTGAAGCCCTTTTTTGGAAGTGGTTTTAGGTCCGCTTCCGGTGTAGGTGGCAAAGACTTCGGGATTTGTAATGTAATATGTATTACTGATAACCTTGTATTTGCCGTTGGTCTTATAAGCAAGGGCAAATTTCTGGTACAACATGGGCTCTTTGTATTTGACTTTAAAGGTAACAGTTCCTTTTTTGTTTGTTGTGGAGGCAAGAGGAGATGCCTTGATGGCTTTCGTCTCGGAAGCCTGTCCATCTAAGGCTAGTAAATAGAACTTTTTTCCATAAGAACTGTCTTTTGTACGGATTTTTACTTTTACCGTGACTTTGCTCCCTTTACTATTTAGCTTGCAGGAAGTAATGGTAGCGGGCTTATCCGCTGCCTGCAGATGATTAGGAAAGAGAATAAAAAGACAGCTTACAGCAAAAAGGACTGTCAGAAAATATTTTAGTGATTCTGGAATACGCATGAAATAATCAGACCTTTCTTTGAATTATGTAAACAAGAAGATTGTTAAAAATTTAATTATAATTATATCACGAAAAAATACATATTCAAACTAATATTTTAAGGTGAAGTAAAAAATAAAGATGTGGTACAGGGTGTCGTAGCGATGGATATTGACGCATCCGTGATGAAAGAATATGTGCATGTCAAAGGTGTTAATGATATGGCGGGCAGGGCAAATCAGGTCAGTGCAGAAGGATTATCGAGCGTCAAGGATTTGATTGTGAAATCCGAAAAGACTGCAGAGAAATCAAGAGTCTCTCTTTCTGTTATGAATGAGATGG
>JAQXGQ010000051.1 GCA_029006795.1 Clostridiales bacterium
GAGCAGGAACAAGCTCTGTCTGACGGATGGCGCGTCAAGTAGGAGCAGATGTAAGTCCTGTAGATGTGGGAATTGCCACAGAGGAAACCATTGCGGGGGTTTTAGAAAAAAAGGTCTGTTATGGTACGAGAAATTTTTTGAAAGAAGCAGCTATGACAGAAGAGGAAGTTTTAAGTGCCATAGAGGTAGGAATAGAAGTCGTAAAGTCCTGTAAAGAGACAGGCTATACGCTTCTTGCTACCGGTGAGATGGGGATTGGAAATACCACTACCAGCAGTGCAATGGCTGCAGCGATGTTAGGCTGTCCGGTAGAGAATATCACCGGAAAGGGTGCAGGTTTAAGTGATGCGGGGCTGTTGCATAAAATCGAAGTCATCCGTCAAGGGTTAAAAAAGCATGGCTGTGACAGAGGTGATACCTTTGGTATTTTAGCCTCGGTAGGAGGTCTTGATATTGCAGGGCTTTGCGGTGTCTATATTGGTGGAGCATTGTATCATCTTCCGGTGGTGATGGATGGTGTAATCAGTACGGTGGCGGCATTGGCGGCAGAGAGGCTTGTGCCCGGAGTAAAGGAATTTCTCATTCCTTCCCACCAGAGTAGAGAGCCGGCGGCAGAGCTTATGATGAAAGAACTTAGAGTAAAGCCTGTCATTCATGCAGGACTCGCTTTAGGAGAGGGAACCGGAGCGGTATTAATGTTTGGAATGCTTGACATTGTGCACGCTCTCTATGAAAATAAGACTACTTTCGCAGATATTGAAGTGGAGCCATATACCAGATTTTGACAGGGCAGAACTATCAGTATGGAGATGGAGAAAAAATGTTAGTTGTGATTACCGGGGGCAGTGGAAGCGGAAAATCTGCTTATGCAGAAGAGGTGCTGCTTGCCCTTGCAGGAAACAGAAAAGAAGAAATAAACTGTTATTATCTTGCCACAATGATGGTTTTTGGCGAGGAGGGCAGGCAAAAAGTGGCACATCACAAAAAACTCAGAGAAGGAAAGGGGTTTCTTACCATAGAACAGCCTGTGGATATCGGGGAATGTCAGGTGAAAACAGACAGAAGTGTGGCACTCTTAGAATGTATGTCAAATCTTGCAGCAAATGAGATGTTCCGGGAGAAACAGCCGAAATCGATAGAAGAGGTGACGACAAAAATTACCACAGAGATAATGGAACTCTCGAGACGTTTAGAACATCTTGTGATTGTCACCAACAATGTTTTTGAGGACGGTATCTGCTATGACAGGGAAACAATGAATTATATCAAAGCTTTAGGAAGGATGAACCGGAACTTGGCAAGTGCAGCGGATGTTGTCACGGAAGTGGTGGCAGGCATTCCTGTGGCAGTAAAAGGAGAACAAATTCTATGACGTTTATAAAATCAGTCATTATTGCATTTTCCATGTATTCTAAAATTCCCATGCCGCAGTTTACATGGCAGGAGAAAGAAATGAAGTATGCGCTCTGTTTTTTTCCCTGGGTGGGAGCTGTTATCGGGGCATTGACGCTTGGATGGTGGTATCTCTGTAAAAAATGGGAGATTGGCGTGATGGCATTTACCTTGATTGGAACGGCGATTCCTTTGATAGTGACAGGAGGATTTCATGTGGATGGCTTTATGGACACGATGGATGCGTTTCATTCCTATCAGGAGAGAGAAAGAAAACTGGAGATTTTAAAAGATTCCCATATCGGGGCATTTTCGGTAATTTGTCTGTTGCTTTATTACCTGATTTATATTGCTGCCTATTCGGAAGTAGAAGGGGACAGGGTGTACCTTCTTGCAACAGGATTTTTCTTAAGCCGGGTGTTGAGTGGTATTGGGGTAGTGAACATCCCGGGAGCGAAAAAAGAGGGACTTTTATATATGTTTTCAAGCCGTGCTCATAAGCACATTGTAAAAGCAGCACTTTTCATGCAGCTATTTCTTGTGGCAGCCATTATGCTTTCTCTCTCATGGAAACAAGGTGGGATCGTGCTCTTTGGGGCAGCAGCGACTTACTTCTATTATTATTATCGCAGTAAAAAAGAACTAGGAGGCATTACCGGAGATACGGCAGGGTATTTTCTGACACTCTGTGAGGGCGTGATTGTGGTATTGCTTGCGATATGCAGTGTGGTTGGGATTTAGAAAGATTAGGAGAAGCAAAAATGAAATTAGTGTTAGGTGGCTATGCCCAGGGAAAATGCGATTATGTGAAGCAGAAATATGATATTTCAGAGAATGAAGTCTGTCACGGTGAAACAGAAGATTTTGAATGTATGCCCGGAAAAAAAGTCTACGACAAGCTGCATCTCTGGCTCAAACGGAAAATGAAGCAGGGGGATGACATCCCTGCACTTATAGAAACATTTTTAAAGGAAAATCCCTCCTGCATTGTGATTTGTGATGAGGTTGGAAACGGAATTGTACCGATAGCGGATGATGAGAGGGCTTACCGGGAACAGGTGGGAAGAACCCTCTGTCGTATCGCAAACCAGGCAGAAAGCGTGGAGCGTGTCATATGTGGAATTGCACAGAAAATCAAATAGAATTTGTATTTATTCGTCATGGAAAAACAAAAGCGAATCAGGAAAAACGTTATCTTGGTAAGACAGAAGAACCGTTATCGGAGCTTGGAAGGGAAGAACTGTCAGGAAGAAGATATCCGAAGATACAAAGCCTTTTTACAAGCCCTATGATAAGGTGCAGGCAGACGGCAGAACTGTTATATCCGGGGCTTTCCTATCAATGCGTTTCTGAGTGGGAAGAGATGGATTTCGGATGTTTTGAGGGGAAAAATTATGAGGATTTAAAGGACGATGCAGATTATCAGAGATGGATTGACAGTGGTGGCACGCTGCCGTTTCCTAAAGGAGAGAGCAGGGAAGCGTTTATCATGCGCTGTGGCAGGGGGTTAGAATACGTTTTAGAACAGTTGCCTAAACAGGAGACATTAAAAAATCTTCCGGTGGGAGCTATTGTGCATGGCGGAACGATAATGGCACTCTTAAGCCACTATGGTTCTTGCGGAGACTATTTTGATTACCAGTGCCAAAATGGGGAGGGGTATCGGTGTTTGGTGCACTTTAGAAAAGAGAGTATTCGTATCACTGAGATAGAAAAGGTTGTTTTAGAAAGAGGAAAAGCATGACATATCACATAATAGCATTTTTTATTGGATTTCTATTGGATTTACTCCTTGGAGACCCTCACTGGCTCTTTCATCCTATCCGGCTGATTGGAAATCTGATAGGATTTCTGGAGAAGAGGATGCATAAAGAAACTACGCCACGAAGAGAAAAGTGTGAACTGCTACAGGGGGTATGGCTGGTGATATTGGTACTGTTTTTTACCGGAAGTGTAACGGCAGTGCTTTTGATGGGAGCTTATTTGCTGCATCCCTATGCGGGACTGGTGTTAGAGAGTATTATGACCTATCAGATATTGGCAACCAAATGCTTAAAGGTGGAGAGCATGAAAGTGTATGACTGTCTAAAAGAGCAGGATTTAGAGAAAGCAAGAAAGGCAGTGTCCATGATTGTGGGCAGAGATACCGAAAATCTCGATGAAGCCGGAGTGGCGAAGGCAGCCGTTGAGACCGTGGCAGAAAATACTTCTGATGGTGTGATTGCGCCTATGATTTATTTGGCGCTCGGAGGGCCAATACTTGGTTTCCTTTATAAGGCAGTCAATACGATGGATTCCATGGTGGGGTATAAAAATGAGCGTTTTCTGTATTTTGGGCGTGCAGCGGCAAAGGTAGATGACGTGGTAAATTATCTTCCCGCAAGAATAAGTGCATGGCTTTTGATTGTGGCGGCGTATCTTCCCGGAAAAGAATTTTGCGGAGGAGAGGCATACCGGATTTTTAAGAGAGACCGTTATTGCCATGCGAGTCCTAATTCGGCACAGACAGAGGCGGCGTGTGCCGGAGCGCTTAAGGTACAGTTAGCCGGAGATGC
>JAQXGQ010000052.1 GCA_029006795.1 Clostridiales bacterium
GATAAATCTGGCATATCACTTTTTCACCCTTATGGGCGAAGTCCATGATATTTACTGTTTTAAGGTTACTTCTTATTTTAAGAAGTGTTCGTCTGTCTTTCGACAGCCTGAAATCTCTTGCGAACCAGCTTGCTGGTTCTATTGAATCTTTCAAGGTTATTTCACTGTTCAGTTATCAATGTTCTTTGTTTTGTTGCTGTTAGTTTCAAGTGACAGCCTATTTACTATATCACTTTCAAACTTATTTGTCAACAACTTTTTTCATTTTTGAAAGAAGTTTTTTAAAAGTTCTTCTTTCATCTTGTTATCTCTCAAACGTGACAACTTTGATATCTTATCACAAGTAATCTTGTTTGTCAACAACTTTTTTCTTTTTCTTTTTGCGAACCATCTGTGTTTCGCAGTCAGCTTGATTATATTACCGCATTAAGTGCGTTTTGTCAACAACTTTTTTCGACTTTTTTCAAAATCTTTTTTGTCAGCAATATCTCTCTAATCAAGCAAGCGGAGAAGGAGGGATTTGAACCCTCGCGCCGCTATTAACGACCTGCACCCTTTCCAGGGGTGTCCCTTCGGCCAGCTTGGGTACTTCTCCGAATAAGATACTTTCAAAATTGTACTTTAACAGATATCTGCACGAAGCCAATCGGGATATTCTGTTTAGTAAGCGGAGAGGGTGGGATTCGAACCCACGCGCCCTTGCGGACAAACGGTTTTCAAGACCGCCTCGTTATGACCACTTCGATACCTCTCCGTGTTTTGCGTTTTAAATCAGCGCAAGAATTATTCTAGCATCAACAGCTTTCCGTGTCAACAGTTATTTTTCATTTTTTTAAATATTTTTTTTAAATATTTTTGTCTCGTCCTAAAAGATATGCCTCTGCCACCAGCAAATCCTCCGGTGTCGTAATTTTAATATTGCGATAACTTCCCTCAATCAGCTTCACCGGCACGGAAGTCATTCTCTCCACTACCATAGCATCATCTGTAATTGCCGCATCTTCCTGCTCTAGCATTTTCTGATACGCCTCTTTCACTAAAATATAAGAAAAAGTCTGCGGTGTCTGCACCTGCCAGAGTTTATTTCTGTCCGGTGTCTCTTTCGCAAACTGTTCCTCATTCACTATCTTGATTGTATCTTTTACCGGCATTCCCACTACGCAAGCCTGATATTTAAGGACAGCATCCATAGATCGTTGTATGATTGCACTATCCACTAACGGTCTTGCTCCATCATGTATTAAAACATAATCCGCACCTTCCGCTGCCAGCAGTCCCTGATACACAGAATGATATCGTTCCTTTCCACCGGTAACAATTGCTTTCACTTTCTCAAAACCATATTTTTTTATAATTTGCTTTTGGCAATAATCCTCTTCCCCCGCTCCGGTTACTAATACAATATCAGAAACTGCACTCTCTTCAAATGCCTTTAACGTATAATAAAGCACCGGTTTTCCCGCCACTTCCAAATACTGCTTGTGCACTTTTGTATTCATTCGTTTTCCGGCTCCTGCCGCTAAAACAATCGCTGTATACTTTTTCATAAAATCTAGCGTTCTCCTAATTTCAAATTGGGCACAGCATTCAAATCCAGTCCGTCTCTTTTTCCATTTATAAAATCATAGTATGCCGCAACTCCAATCATTGCCGCATTGTCTGTGCAAAAAATCGGTGATGGATGATAGAATGCCACTCCTTTTTTCTCGCATGCCTCTCGCATCCCCTCGCGCAGTGTTGCATTTGATGCCACTCCTCCTGCTATGGCAAACTTGTCCATTCCATATTCATCAATAGCTTTCATTGCATTTCCAATCAACACATCTGTCACCGCATTTTGAAAAGATGCAGCCACATCAGCCTGCACCACGGGAATTCCCTTCATCTGGCAACCATTCAGATAATTTAGCACTGCGGATTTCAATCCACTAAAGCTAAAGTCATAAGGCCCGTCCGCAATTTTTGCTCTCGGAAACTCTATGGCATGTGGATTTCCTTCATGGGAAACCTTTTCAATCTTTGGCCCCCCTGGATAGCCTAAACCAATGGCACGTGCCACTTTGTCAAATGCCTCACCTGCAGCGTCATCCCTGGTTCTTCCCAGTATTTCATACTCTCCATAATCTAGTACTTTTACCAGATGGGTATGTCCACCAGATACTACAAGGCACAGAAACGGCGGTTTCAAGTCTTTATTTTCTATGTAATTAGCACTGATATGTCCTTCAATATGATGCACTCCTACCAGTGGAATGTTTCTTGCATAACTAATAGCTTTTGCCTCTGCCACTCCCACTAACAATGCACCCACCAGACCAGGTCCATATGTAACGCCAATCGCATCTATGTCATCTAATGTCACTTCTGCATCCGCAAGTGCCTGTTCAATCACTTGATTCATCTTTTCAATATGCTTGCGGGAGGCAATTTCCGGCACTACTCCTCCATACAGCGTATGTAATGCAATCTGTGAAGAAATCACATTAGACCTTACATCTCTGCCATTTACCACAACTGCTGCCGCTGTCTCATCACAGGAGCTTTCTATTGCTAATATTTTTATTTCTTCTTTACTCATCTTCTGATGATTCTCCTTCTGTCTGATAGAACACTAATATTTTCCACTTTCCGTCTGCATCTTTTCTCAATACGTATGTCTGATAAGTCCTGCTGTACTTTTTATTCTCATTGATGAAGTAAGAGGCATCCACATAAGCGCACTCATCCCCATCTACCTTCTGAAACTTCACATCATTACTGTCACATACAGAAGCAGATACGATTGTTCTGGAATGTTCTTTATAATCCTCTATATCAGCTTTTAAGGCATCAAAATACTCATCTTCCGGATTGTTATCTAACAATTCCTGATCAAAAAGCTTTCTTGCCTGATTCCCCAACTCATATAATTCTTCGTCTGTGTATTTTTCCCCATAAAAACAGGATATAATGCGATTGTAGGTTTTTATCACCTCACGCGGGGTTTCCGGATAGTTTTTGTCCAAATCCTTCGTAATAACGTTCTGCACTTCCGTCAACTCCACTGTATCTTCTACCGATGCCTCTCTGCTTTTATTTACTCCCCAGAATATTCCCACAATAACTGCAACGCAAATCACTGCCAAAATGACAACTCTGCCTCGTTTTTTCATAAAAACACCCTCCTTGCTTCTTATTCTTCCTCAAACTGTAACTCCACACTTTTTCCGTCTTTTCCCAGTGCAGCATGTTCAAAAATTCCATGCACCTGAGGCATGTACTCTTCAGCATGTACCAGCGATGGTGAAAAATGCGTCAGCCACATTTCTGCCACTTCTGCTCTCTTTGCCAGTTCCGCTGCCTCATAAAAAGTCATATGCTTATACTGCTTAGCCTTTGCAAGTTTTTCTTTTTCTGCATACATCCCCTCGCAGATAAACAAATCAGCTCCTTTGGCAGAGGCAACAATACTTTCTGTAGGTCTCGTGTCCGTACAGTAGGTTACTTTAAGCCCCTTCCGCGGTGCTCCTAACACCATCTGCGGCGTATAGGTCACACCGTCCTCCGCAGTAATCGTTTCCCCTTTCTGCAAACGGTTCCAAAACTGTTTGGGTATTTGCTGCTCAATTGCTCTCTCTACTTGAAATCTTCCTGCACGATGTATTTCAACTGTATAGCCATAGCAAATGACATTATGGTTTACCCGAAATGCATGAATATGATATCCTTTTAATTCTATATCGGTTTCCGGTTCCGTTATTTCAATATATTGAATTGTAAAAGGCAGCTCAGGAGCGATGATTCTGAGTGCATTTACAACGCGTTCTAACCCCTTTGGCCCAATCAGCACAAGCGGTTCTGTACGCTCTGCATTTCCCATAGTAAGAAGCAGTCCCGGCAAGCCGCTGATATGGTCTGCATGATAATGGGTAAAACATATAATATCTATGGGTTTGAATGTCCACCCCTTTTCCTTGATAGCAATCTGGGTTCCCTCTCAGCAGTCAATCAAGAGGTTGCTGCCATTATATCGCATCATCGCTGCCGTCAAAAAACGGTGTGGCAACGGCATCATCCCTCCAGTTCCTAAAAGACATACATCTAACATGAAGTTCTCCTTTTACACAAATTCCGTCATTTTCTTTTCTTCCGGTGGTATCGCAAACGTTTCCACCAATGATTCGTAGCACATTTCACAGATATCCATGCTATGAATCATTCCATCTTTTTTATCAGAAAAATAGCCCCATTCCTTTCGAATGGACAAAAAGGATGTTTTATCTTTTACCTCCTCCGCACAGATAATTCTGCCGCAGCGGTTGCAATAAATCATTCCGTTGTTTCTGCTCATCTTTATTCCTCCAGCTGTCTTTTTGTATTCTTCCTTTCATTATATAGAGAACACAAACCTACATATAGTGGAAATTACTGGCCATACATCATAATATAGGCATCTTCCTTCGGGAGCTCATAAAATCCTTTGCGAACGCCACAATTTTTAAATCCATTCCGCTCATATAACCGTATTGCGCCAGCATTTGACACACGCACTTCTAATATAATTTTAGCTATGGAACGGCGCTCCGCTTCTTTTTTCATCTCTGACAGAAGCATTCCGCCAATACCTCTCTGACGCATTTTTGCAGTTACCGCCACATTAGTAATTTCCCCTTCATCCAAAGACATATACATACCAATATAGCCTGCAATTTTCCCCTCTTCTTCCGCCACAAAAAATATGGCATTTCCAAGATTCAAAGCATCCACAAAGCCTTGATAACTCCAGGGCTTTGAAAAAATTTCCTGCTCTATTCTGCTGACAGGCAAGGCATCCTTCACCTGCATTTTTCTAATCGTAATCATGGTTTTACTTCCTTTTCTTTACAGGGGTCTTTTTTCATCTCATTGCGCTCCCTCTCTGCCTGAGAAAGTCTTAAATATTCCGGCTTATGTTCTTCCGCCGTTTCATATCTGCCCTCAGAAAAGTAAACCATTCCAAGTGTCGCCACTGCCCCCGCCCGCTGCTTATTTAAATGTGCAGGCGCATAGCTGTAGGGCACCTTACAATGTTCTTTGATGTATTCATAAAAAACAGGAACACCATCTCCTAAAAATACCACCGGCACTTTTTTTCCATTAATGTCGGCTACAATCTCATCAATGCCGACGGCACACTGTTCTCTCACTACCTGCATTTCATTGCCATTAAATGTATATAGCCCCGTATAGGTCTGGTTTCTTCTGGCATCCATAAGCGGACACACCATGTCTTTATGCCCTGCCAGATTATATGCTAATGCATCCACCGTTGGTACGGAAACAATCGGTTTATTCAACGCCAGTCCCAATCCTTTCGCCGTTGCAGAGCCTATTCTGAGTCCGGTAAAAGAACCCGGCCCTCCCGCAATGGCAATGGCATCTATGGTATTTAAATCTAACTCTATCATTCCCGCCACTTCATTTAACATAGGAAGAAGCGTCTGGGAATGGGTTTTTTTATAGTTTACGGTATATTCCCCTAATAAGTTGTCGTCACAGACAATGGCAACACTTGCCACTAATCCGGAGCTGTCTAACCCTAATATTTTCATACTTGTGCTTTATGCTCCTTTATAGTAATTTTACGGTAATCAAACCCCTTTTCCAAATCTTTCTCAATGGTAACATCAAAACGTTTCTCCGGCAGGATTTCTTCAATAAGGTTCGCCCATTCTATCATGCAGAGACCTTCCCCGTAAAAATAGTCCTCGTAACCAATTTCATCCATCTCTTCAATGTCCCCGATACGGTAGACATCGAAATGATAAAATGGCATTCTCCCTTCTTCATATACCTGCACAATCGTAAAGGTCGGGCTGCAGATAGGTTCCGTAATTTCAAGTCCCTCTGCAATTCCCTGTGTAAAGACTGTCTTTCCAACGCCTAAGTCCCCCACCAGAGTATAGACATCCCCCGGCGCTGCGGCAGCACCTATTTTTTGCCCCAATTTACGGGTTTCCTCCGGAGAATTCGTTTCATAAATCATTTTTTCCATGTTTTCCTCATTTTCTTCCTAATTTTCATACTTTCATTTTTATACGGTATTTCGGAAGTTTTTCTTTTCCAAGTTCCGCTAAATCTGCATATTTATCCCCTAACTGCGCTCTTGGAATAATATAGGCATTGATGCGGCTGCTGTAAACTAATACATTGCTTTTTGTGCCAACCATCTTATAAATCTGCTCCCACGGCAATTCTGCACTCTCCTCTTTCTGACTCACGGTAAATCCTTTTTCTCCAACAGTAAAGTGCAATGGGTGTTTTAGCACCTCCGATACCGCAATATTGTGCTTGGAACGCAGATAGAGGGTGACTGGCATATAAATCAAAAACAGGATGCCAAGCAGTACATACAAAAGTGTCCTTGTGCCTGTCACTTCTCCGAAAGTCAATCCCGCCACCACAAACAGGAAAACGCTGATAATAACGGAAAACCAGCCCTGAAAACCGGTATATGTCTGATACATATTAAAGCGGTACATATCTTTTGGGGTCAATGTAATATCAAATTCTATATTCATCGCAGGTCATCTCCTTTTTCGCAGCCATTCAATTAAACAAATGTATATTTTGCGTGCAACCTCACTGCCATAAACGAATTGCCCGCTGTCAATCAGATTACAGTATAGCATTTTTCATACAAAAAGAAAAGACGCTTTCTTAACAGCGTCTTTTCCCTTTTTCACTTAACCTTTTAAACCCGACTCATCGGTTCGTTCCTTTCAAAATCGGTGAAATATGCTTATACACCAAGAAAGTAATTACCACGGAAAACAATCCTTTCACCAATGTAAACGGCATATTAAAGTACACCAAACACTGCAGTATACTTTTCACGGAAGGTACAATTGCCTGATATGCCGCTAACACAACATCCTCCGGCATAAAATTGTAATACACCGGATACACCAAAAAATAATTGGAAATGATGCTAAAGACCGCCATCGTAACCGCTCCAAACAGAGAGCCAATGAGTGCATTTTTTCTTGACTTTTTGTGTTTGTAAATGAGTCCCGCCGGAAGCACAAATGCCACACCTAAAATGAAATTTGATAACTCACCCACACCTCCGGTGGAAGTAATAAACAGGTGAAGTACATTTTTCACCAGGCAGACAATAACGCCACACATCGGCCCCATTGCAAAAGCACCAATCAATGCCGGAAGCTCAGATAAGTCCATTTTGATAAATCCTGGCATAAAAGGCACGGAAAAATCCAAAAACATTAAAATATAAGCAACTGCGGAAAGCATCGCTGTCACTGTCAGATATCTCACATTTACTTTAGATGTTGTCTCTGTTGTATTCATTGCTGTTTTTCTCCTCTCATCCGGGCTGTGTACGACTGCCACAGACTTATTCTAATCCACAATACACTTATCAGAAACAAAAGTCAATATAATTTCTTACAGATAATTAACCCCGAGTATCACAATTCCAAGAACTACCAAAATAGCCCCCGTCGCCCTGTTTAAGATAGAGGCTTCTGCCTTATTTGCAAGCCTTGCAGCAATTCGTGCCCAAAGCAATGTGAATACAATGCAAAGAAGCAATGTCACCATATCAGGCATTCCGTCAATGGCAAAATGCGACAATGCACCAGTCAGCGCTGTAAAAGTCATAATAAAAACACTTGTGCCAACTGCAGTCTTTAACTCATACCCCAGTACAGATGTGAGTACCAGCAGCATCATAATACCGCCTCCTGCACCCACAAAGCCGCAGATAAAGCCTACCGCACTGCCCCAGATAATCGACTGCACCGTCCGCTTCATTTTGGGCACATCCATCATAGCTTCTTTTGTCGTCATAACAGGCTTCACAATAAATTTAATGCCCATCAGTAAGGTCATAACAACAGAAAAGCTACCCATCGTCTGGTTTGGAACCATACTTGAGGCATAGCTCCCTACCATCGTAAGCAATAAAACACTTACCATCATAATGACGCCATTTCGAATGTCCAGATTCCCATTTTTCCGGTAGGTATTCGCAGAAACCAAGCTGGCTAGTACATCAGATGCAAGCGCAATTCCCACCGCCTGATATGCCGGAATGTCTAAAAAGGTAATCAGCATCGGAGAAATTACGGCAGCTGCACTCATGCCGGCAAAGCCGGTGCCTAGACCTGCTCCCATCCCCGCCAGCAGACAAACAATTATCTGCTTTATCATTATTGTCATTGTCATATTCCTTCTTTCTCATATGCTTTTATCATATATTTTTCTCAAAAATATGCCTGTATCTTATCGCAGATAAGAAGTTATGTCAACTGAGCACGTCCTATTTTATTTTCATGGTCAATGCAATTCTCTTTTTCGGTACATCCACAGACAATACCTGAACCTCCACGATGTCGCCGACACTGACTACTTCTAACGGATGTTTGATAAATTTATCGCTCATCTCGGAAATATGTACCAGTCCGTCTTGATGAACACCAATATCCACAAAAGCGCCAAAATCAATGACATTGCGGACAGT
>JAQXGQ010000053.1 GCA_029006795.1 Clostridiales bacterium
CAGAATTGATGAATACAATGAATCGGTGGATGCCATTTCCTGTCTGACTGAGGAAGATCATTTTGACGGTAACGTGGACTATTTAAAGGAAATCCGAAAAATTTCGCCATTACCTATTTTAAGAAAAGATTTTATGATTGATCCATATCAGTTTTATGAGGCAAAAGCAATCGGCGCGGATGCAATTCTTCTGATTGCGGCAATTTTAGATGATGTGCAGATGAAAGATTTTTACCAATTGTCCGAAGAATTAGGCTTAGATGCTTTAGTGGAAACCCATGACGAGAGGGAAGTGGAGAGAGCCTTAAAAATTGATGCAAAAATCATCGGTGTCAATAACCGGAATTTAAAAGATTTTTCTATCAGCTTAGAAACCACGGCACGGTTGGCAAAATACATCCCAGAAGATAAGGTTTTTGTGGCGGAGAGCGGTATCTTAAATGATGCGGATGTGGCATTTTTAAAGAAGAGCCGGGTGGACGCCTTTTTAATCGGTAGGGCGTTAATGGAGGCAGAACATCCGAAAATGGTGGCAAAACGATGGAAAGAGATATAAAAGTTAAAATATGCGGTATCACCACGGAAGAGGAAGCAGGCTGGCTGTCAGAACAGCAGGTGGAATATGCAGGATTTGTCATCTGGAAAAACAGCAAACGTTTTATCACTGTGGAGAGAGCAAAAGAGATTTTTACTAAATTAAATCCTAATATAATAAAAGTAGCTGTAACCGTAAGCCCCGATGATGCACTGGTGGAAGAGATAGAAGCCGCAGGATTTGATATCTTACAGGTGCATGGAACCTTGACAGAGAAAGTAATAAAAATGGTCCACATTCCTATCTGGCGGGCAGTCAATCTTTCTAGCATCGGACAATTACAAGAAATAAAAACAGCGTTTACCGGAGAAGATTATCCGGGAGCCGGAAAGATTACCGCAGTGTTGGCAGATGCAAAAGAATACGGCAGCGGGAAGACCTTTGGCTGGGAGGATTTTTCTTCTAAGGAAGAGGCAGGTGAGGAGCAGGAGAGTCTGCAGAGGATATTTGCAGAGTTTCGAAAACTCTTAAAGGAGCAACAGATAGACTTCATTTTAGCCGGAGGTCTGACACCGGATAATGTACAGAAGGGAATGATGATTTTTGCACCGGATGTCTTAGATGTCAGTTCCGGTGTAGAACGGGAGACAGAGGATACAACGGGCACACCGGGAAAAGACCGGGAGAAAATAAGACGATTTGTACAAAAGGTGAGAATGTAGAAAAACAAAAGAATCAGAGTATAGAGTAGAGGGAAGAAAGGAAGAGACAGAGATGAATCAGAAAGCATATTATGGAAAGTTTGGCGGACAGTATGTGTCAGAATCTTTGATGAATGTCTTAGAAGAGGTGGATGCGGCATTTGAGGAAGCAATCCGTGATGAGGAATTTATCAAACAGTATCATTACTATTTGAAACAATATGTGGGTAGGGAGACACCGCTTTATTTTGCAGAGCGTCTCAGTGAAAAATATGGCACAAAAATTTATCTGAAACGTGAGGATTTAAATCATACAGGTGCACATAAAATCAATAACGTGTTAGGGCAGATTTTGCTAGCAAAGCGTATGGGAAAGACAAAAGTGATTGCAGAGACCGGAGCGGGACAGCATGGTGTGGCAACTGCAACAGGAGCAGCGCTCTTTAATATGGAATGTACCGTTTACATGGGCGAGGAGGATATTAAGCGCCAGGCATTAAATGTGATGCGAATGGAAATGTTAGGAGCTAAGGTGGTTAGTGTCCGTTCCGGCAGCAACACCTTAAAGGATGCCACCAACGAGGCAATCCGTACCTGGGCAAAGACAGCAGAGGACACTTTCTATATTATTGGATCAGCGGTAGGACCGTATCCTTATCCGAAAATGGTGAAAGAGTTCCAGAGCTGTATCAGCCGTGAATCTAAAAAACAGATTTTAGAGGCATAAGGAAGACTGCCGGATGCAGTCATGGCTTGTGTGGGTGGCGGTTCTAACTCCATCGGTATGTTTGCAGATTTCATTGAGGAAAAAGAGGTAAAACTCATCGGCGTGGAGGCTGCCGGAAAAGGAATTGAGACAGGAGAGCATGCTTCTGCAATGGCATTAGGAGCACCGGGTGTGCTTCATGGAATGAAATCTTATCTGTTGCAGGAGGAAAACGGAAATGTACAGCTTGCCCATTCTATCTCCGCTGGATTAGATTATCCGGGAGTTGGGCCGGAGCATGCTTACTTAAAAGATACCGGAAGGGCAGAATATGTATCGGCAACAGATGTGGAGGCAATGGATGCCCTGATGGAACTTTGTAAATTAGAGGGAATTATTCCGGCAATTGAGAGCGCCCATGCAATGGCGTATGCCTTTAAATATGCGAAAAATCTGGTGAACGAGATAGGAGCAGAGGCGGCAAAAGACAAGATTATGATCATTTGTTTATCCGGCAGAGGCGATAAGGATGTTAATACGATTGCAGATTATCTGTCAGGAAAAGGTTATCTCAATTAGTTGTAAATGATAGAAGTTAAAAAGTGCAAAGGCACGGACAGGAGGAAAAAATGAACCGTATTGAAGCAAGAATGCAACAATTACAGCAGGCTGGTGAAAAAGCCTTTATTACATACATGACAGCAGGACTTCCAAATCTAGAGGGAACAAAGGAATTATTAAAAGCGAAAGAGCGCGCCGGATGTGATGTGGTAGAATTAGGGATTCCGTTTTCTGACCCCGTAGCAGACGGACCGGTAATTCAGAACGCTTCTTATAAGGCAATCTGTAACGGCATCAATTTAAAAAAGGTGTTTACAGCGGTTGAGGAAGTGCGAAAAGAAGGTTTAGAACTTCCTATCATATTTATGATGTATTACAACACGGTACTTCATTATGGGGTGGAAGAATTTGTGAAAAAATGTAATGAGGTGGGAGTGGACGGATTAATTATTCCAGATTTACCTTTTGAGGAACAGAATGAAATTAAATCATATTTAAATAAATCTGAAGCAACCATTTTAATCCAGTTGGTGTCACCGGTTTCCGGGGAACGGATTCCAATGATATTAGAGAACGCAAGAGGATTTGTTTACTGTGTATCTTCAATGGGTGTTACCGGCCAGGGAGCAA
>JAQXGQ010000054.1 GCA_029006795.1 Clostridiales bacterium
GCAGATTTTAATTTATTTCTGGATTTTCCACCTTCGCTCAACCGCGACTTTAACATCGGCTCATCCATCCCGCAGACAGTTCCATATTTTTTTAACACCTTAAGCCAAAGGATATAGTCCTCATGCAGTTCCGAGTGCTCCATATAAAACTCCCGTGCTACCTCCGTTTTCATCACCACAGAGGAACAGGGAATATGATTCGTGTGAAGTAGCATTTCATAAGTGATATTCTCCGGTACATGAACAATTTTTCCAGTACTGCTGCCATCCGGTCTCATCAGTTCTCTTGCCGTACAGCACAAAACGAGCTGCTTTTTCTCTAACAGTTCGCACTGCACAGCAAGTTTTTCTTCACTCCACCAGTCGTCAGCATCCAAAAATGCAATATATTTTCCTTTCGCCAGACGGATGCCAATATTCCTCGCCTCTGCCACACCGCAGTTTTCCTTATTTTCTACAACTCGGACGCGCCCATTTCCTTTATATTCTTCTAAAATCCGGCCAGTATCATCCGTAGAGCAGTCATTAATCACCAGTAATTCCAAGACAACTTGCTGTACTAAAGCAGACTCTACTGCCTGTCTAATATATTTTTCTCCGTTATATACCGGCATCACCACGGACACCTGAATTTCTTCCGCCAATTTTCTCCTCCAAGCTAAATTCCAGCATATAAATTCCTTACCCTTTTTTGATTGCCGTCACCTGCTTATCGTCCACACCTTCCGTATTTTCTTTCTGGAAAATGACTTTGACAGTCATTAACATCAGTTTTAAATCCAACCATGCAGAATACGTTTCGATATAGGTGAGGTCTAATTTCAGCTTATCATAAGGAGTGGTATTGTACTTACCATATACCTGTGCATATCCGGTAAGACCCGCTTTTACTTTCAAACGAAAGCGAAACTCTGGTACAACTTCCTCGTATTTTTCTGCAATCACCTGACGCTCTGGTCTCGGTCCCACAAAAGACATCTCTCCCTTTAAGATATTAAAAAGCTGAGGCAGTTCGTCTAAATGTGTCCGACGTATGATTTTTCCCACTGGAGTAATACGGTCATCATCCTTTTTCGCTAATCTTGCTCCCGCATCTTCGGAATCCACCTTCATACTGCGGAACTTGATAATCTGAAATGGCTCCCGGTCTCTGGTAAGACGCTCCTGGGTATAAAATACCGGTCCCCTGTCATATAATTTTATTGCCAGTGCAATGATAATCAAAACCGGCGAAGAAATGATGATTGCCACTAGTGAAAAGACAATATCCACAGTACGTTTGACAAATCGCTGCTCAATGGTAAGCCCCTGATTTCTGCAAAGCATAAGAGGGGTATCAAAAAGATGGATTCTCTCTGTTCCTGTTACAATGATATCGGATATCTTCGGGGTAATATAGGTACGTTTATTCTGATCATAGCAGAATTTCAATATCTTATTACGGATTTCCGTCGGCAAATCACAAAGAACCACTGCTTCGTACTCTAAAATCTTCGTATATAGTGCCTCATAACCGATATAGGCACTTGCTGTGGCACAGACATCATACTTGTCCTTTCTGGAATTGATTTTGGAAATCAACTCCTCCGGTGAATGCTCTCCGTAAATGACAATCATTTTTCTCGGCGGATACAACCGCACATAGAAATAACGAACCACAAAGACAGAGGGCAGTACCACAGCTATCTCCGCTACCGTAAGCAATAGCATCGGCGTTATCATTACATAATCGTTGGCAATCATACAAATCTGAAAATACTCGATGGAATTGGCAAATAGTATTCCAAGTATCTGCGAAAGACAGACATCTGTAATTCTAAGATAACCAATCCGGTATCCGCCAAACGTCCGGATGAAGAAAAACAATACCAGTGCATAAATACCGATAACTGCCCAGTTACCTCTTCTCCAGAACTGATCCTCCTTTGGAAAGCTCGGAACATATATTTGATACCATACCAAAGCAAACATTGCTGTCTCCATCAGCAGCATCACAAAATTTGCGCAGAGATTCAGCAAATGCTTATATCTTTCTCTTATTCTCATTTTTTACCTCTATTTTACCTTTTTTGAGACGATCTTAGAATATTCTCCATAAACCATCTTACCATCCACCTTGCGATAGGCTTTAATTTTATAATAGTAAGTTGTACCACTCTTTAACTTGCTCTTATCGGTATAGGTCTTAACAGAGCCTTTGGTGATGATCTTTATTTTGGAATATTTTCCGTCTTTTTTGGTGCTCCGGTAAATCTCATATCCATCGGCACCGGATACTTTTTTCCATGTCAGCTTCACCTGTTTTGCAGAAGGTGTAGCTGCCTTAAGAGTTGTTACCGCCGGAACTGGTTTTCCTGATTTTACTTTGGAATAGCCACTTTCCTTTGTGGTATCTCCTTCGAAAGCCACCCTTGCCGTCATTTTATAATAATAAGTCTTACCCGTAGTAACGTTACTGTCTGTCCAGCTGACGGTTTCCCCATTCTGAATGGTCTTAACTTCCGTATAACCGCTGTTTTTTGAAGTACTTCTGTATATTATATAAGAAGTTGCTCCCGGAACAGCCTTCCAAGTTACTTTCACTTTGTTATATGCAGTGGATTTCACACTAGAAATCGTAGGTGCCTTTAAGGAAATCTTATTTACACACACCGCATATTCTTCCCCTACTGCATTTTTATTATCAGATGCCGCTCTGACAACCACATAATAAGTTCCCTTATTCAACTTCACCGCATCCGTTTCCGTATACGCATTTCCCGCATAAGAATAAAGGTGATCCGTACTCTTATAACTTAACCGTTTCCCGCTTGCAGAGAGCAAATATACATACCAGCTCCTCCCCACCGCATTAATTTTTCTGTGGGTAAGGCTCACATTAACATAAGCTGCCTTATCCAATATAAATTTGTAGTAATCCAAATCACCGGAATAATTTGAAATGATACCGTTCATTTCTTTTCCCACATTCAGCGTATCTGCCGTAGCGGTATCTCCGTTCAATTCACTCTCCCAGTTTGACGCAGTCTTTGAAGTTACTGTAAGCTGATAATCTCCAGTATACAACGTAGACGACACAGCGATAAGCACATAATAGGTTCCTTTTTCCAAACCCAATTTATCCGATACATAAACTCCATCTACCCCTGTATTCGTAACCTCATAAAGACTGCTGCCATCTTTATTCAAAATAGAAATCCGGTAATGAGTTGCTGTATTTCCCGTATTCTGATGTTCAAATTTTACCTGAAGATAACCATTTTTCTTTAAGTCGATTTTATAGTAATCCTTATCACTAGAAGTTGCTGTACTTCCTTTATAAGTGGTTCCACTTTTTATACTATTTGCCGTAGATACGGTATCATTGACCTCTTCCTCCCATGCAGAAGAATTTTTCCAGTTCACCGTTATGTTATAGTCCGCCGGATAACAGGTCTCTACCGAACCGCCTGAAATGGAGGTACTGATGACTGCCGCCGCTTCTAATTTAATATAGTATGTATCTGCAGGAAGTCCTATATTAGGCATCGTCCAGAATGCTTCACCACCCTTGACATATCCGGTATAAACTGCCCCTGACTGTCCTTTTCTGCTGACAGTAATTTTATAAACGTTTAGCGTCTCCCAACCTGAAATCACTGTATGGGAAAAATCAACTCCCAGATATCCTTTTCCCGTAGTCGTCAATGTGAAATAGTCCACATCATCCGTACTGCGGATATCTCCACCGTAGGTAGTTCCTGGAACAACAGTATTTGCCACGCTTATGGTATCATTACTCTCCTTTTCCCAGTTAGCACCAGTAGTAGCCGTCACAGTCAACCCATAATTTCCGGTATATGGATTTGCTGTCGAAATCAATCCTCCCTCCACCTTTACCAGATAGGTTCCTTTCGTCACACCAATATTAACGGATTTTTTCTCTATGTCAAAACCGTTACTATACATGTCAAATAAAGTTTTATCCGAACTGTCTAAAAAAGAAATATGGTATAAATTAACTTTTTCCTTGTCGGATACCTTATCATGAGTTAGTTTCAACATTATAGCTCCGTCTTCTGCAACATTTACTTTATAATAATCCGTATCATACGCACTATAAAGGCTGCCTGTTATTTCTGTGGCAAATACCAGTTCGTTGGCAGTTGATGCACTGTTATTTTTCTCTGTCTCACAATAAGCTTCACGAAAACTCAGTCTGAGACCATACGCTACATTTGACGCGTATTCATTGACCGGAGTTACCTTAATACGATAGGTTCCTGCCGGAAGTCCTACCTGCGGTGAATTAGTAGTAACATCAAAGGCACCACTAGATAAAGCGTACATTCCTGTATTCAGCACAGATTTTTCTGCATCAAAAATCACAGACCATGCTGCCGTATTCTCTGTTGGCCCAATCAATTTATCATGGGTAAAGGTAAAAGACACCAACCCTGCTTTTTCTATAGTAAACTGATACCAGCCTGCCACATTGCTTTTTGTGGCAGATACATAATCCTGGTCAAATTCCAGCTCCGCAGCAGTTCCATAAGTCATGCCTGCCGTGATATCTGTCCCTTTGAAATCCGTTTCTAACTGTAGTTCTTCTGTCTCGAAATTCTCTGTTTCCTGTGTTGCTTCTGTAGTTTCAACAACTTCCGCACTTTCAGTATTCTCCTCAGTTTCAGTGTTTTCCACCATCTCAGTGATTTTCGCTGCCTCAGTGACTTCCTCTGTCTCAGTGACTTTCTCTGCCTCAGTGACTTCCTCTGCCTCAGTGACTTCCTCTGTCTCAGTGACTTCCGTATCTTCTGTCACCGTTTCTTTTACATCAGCCGCATAAACCAGACTGTCTGTCGAAACAGCTGTCATACACATACACAGTGCCATCCATCCTGCCAGTATCCTTTTCTTCATATTTCTACTCTCCCTCATAAAAAGCTTCCTAAACGTATGCTAGTCTACTGATAATAGTATAATTTTCCAGTACCGGATTTTCAACAACAATTTAAATATCACCCCGACATCCGGTATCACTTTTACTGGTATTGAGTGCTCCATTTTTCTCCATTACAACGGACGATCTTACCTGCCCCGTTTTCAAAAATGGTCTCCTGTCCATTAAGATAACTGCTGATGCTTTGATAATATGGGTCGTCGTAAAATACCAGCATATATTGAATGCCCAAGTCATTTAAATTATCCAGATTCTCTTTTGCATTAAAATTCCATGTATAGCAGTCCGTCATTTTCTGCTTTGCCCGTCTTCTGTAAACAATATAGTCCACACAGGCACTGCGGTCTGCCATTAACGGTACACGTTCCCCCGTCATATGCTTTTTCACATAATTATAAAGCTGTAATTTTTCTTTGCTATAGTCCTCCATCACACTGATGATGCCTGTCCAACTCTCCCCAGGCCGTGCAAAAATAGCTGCCTCATCATTCCCGTACACTTCTTCGCATAAATCAAAATACGCTTTATTTGTGAGATAAAATTCGTCTTTCTTCGTCACCATGACTTTTTCAACGCCTTTTTTATCCAAACGTACTACGATATCCATAAGCTCATTGCGAGATGGCCAGTATTTCTTTCCCTCGGTTCTGTCCTGCGTTCTCATAGCGTCAAACCAACAGTAATATGCCTGGTCTGTAATCAATGCGGGAATACTTTCATCCTCTAACTGCTCCGCCGCATAAGTATAGACATCCATGAGTTTTTCCGACAGCATATAATCTTTATAGTCAGTCTCAACCTTATCCATATTATAGCGATACAGGGAAAATAAATTTCTTGTGGCATATTCTCCATTATAATTTGCATCATGACTCCACATCATTCCGTCATAATCTGTTAATGTAAGGGCTGCAATCCCTGCAATCATAATTCCATAGGAAAAATAACCCACCAACTGCTTTTTCTCTGCCAAAATGTCCAACGCCATTACTGCAAACAGCCAGCCAAACAACCAAAGATTGTAATATATTTTATAATAGTAATAAAAGGTCATCAGCTTGTTGTA
>JAQXGQ010000055.1 GCA_029006795.1 Clostridiales bacterium
TGCTTGCACAGAGGCAGAAATAGAGCACTTGATATGAGAGTGCAACGAGAACGAGAGAGGCTATGCTTCTCGAGTGGGAGTTGAACGCAATCTGCGCACTATGAGATAGAAATGTAGAAAATAAAAAAGCAAGGAGAAATAAGCGATGGCAAATAATATTGGTAAGATTACCCAGATTATTGGTGCCGTTCTGGAAATTAAGTTTACAGAAAGCAATCTGCCGGAGATTAACGATGCTATCAAAGTTCCGACTAAAGACGGAAAAGAGTTGGTAGTGGAGGTATCCCAGCATCTGGGTGATGATACAGTAAGATGTATCGCCATGGGATCTACCGATGGACTTGTACGTGGAATGGATGCAATCGCTACAGGCGGTCCAATCAGTGTACCTGTAGGCGAGAATACATTAGGGCGTATGTTCAATGTCTTAGGAAATCCTATTGACGAGATTGACCCACCAACTGGTGTAGAGATTTGGCCAATCCACAGACCAGCTCCGGCATTCGAAGAGCAGGCAACTTCTCAGGAAATGTTAGAGACAGGTATCAAGGTCGTTGACCTTCTTTGTCCATATCAGAAAGGTGGTAAAATTGGATTATTCGGTGGTGCCGGTGTAGGTAAAACCGTATTAATTCAGGAGTTAATTCACAATATTGCAACAGAACATGGTGGATATTCTGTATTTACCGGAGTTGGTGAGCGTACCCGTGAAGGTAATGACCTTTACTATGAAATGAAGGAATCCGGCGTTATTGACAAGACCACCATGGTGTTTGGACAGATGAACGAGCCACCCGGAGCACGTATGAGAGTTGCTTTGACGGGACTTACGATGGCAGAGTATTTCCGTGATAAAGGTGGAAAGGATGTGTTATTATTCATTGATAATATTTTCCGTTTCACACAGGCAGGTTCCGAGGTGTCTGCACTTCTCGGACGTATGCCATCTGCCGTTGGTTATCAGCCGACCTTACAGACAGAGATGGGTGCTCTTCAAGAGCGTATCACTTCCACAAAGAACGGCTCTATTACTTCTGTACAGGCGGTTTATGTGCCGGCGGACGATTTAACTGACCCGGCTCCGGCAACAACCTTTGCTCACTTGGATGCAACCACCGTATTGGAGCGTTCCATTGCAGAGCTCGGTATTTACCCTGCAGTAGATCCATTGGGTTCTACTTCACGTATCTTAGACCCGCGTATCGTAGGTCAGGAACATTTTGAAGTGGCGCGTGGTGTGCAGGAAATTTTACAGAAATACAAAGAGTTACAGGATATCATCGCTATTCTTGGTATGGATGAGTTGTCCGAGGATGATAAACTTGTCGTGAACCGCGCAAGAAAGGTTCAGAGATTCTTATCTCAGCCATTCTTCGTAGCAACCCAGTTTACCGGTCTGGATGGAAAATATGTTCCAATCGCAGAGACTATTCGCGGTTTCAAAGAGATACTGGAAGGTAAACATGATGATGTGCCGGAAAGCTACTTCTTAAATGCTGGTACGATTGATGATGTTCGCGCTAGGATGCAGTAAGTATTAGCAGAAAATGGAGGATGCGTATGGCAGATGAAAGTAAAATTTTCAAAGTAGAGATTATCACGCCAGACCGTATTTTTTATACAGGTGAGGGTGATATGATTGAATTTACCACTGCATCCGGTGAGATTGGTGTATACAAAAAACATATTCCACTTACCACAGTTCTCGCTCCCGGCATTGTGAGGATTCATAAAGACGGAGAAGAAGATGTGATTGCAGCGGTTCATTCCGGTTTTGCAGAAATTCTGCCGGAAAAGGTAACGCTTCTCGCGGAAATTGCGGAATGGCCGGATGAAATTGACAAGGGACGTGCGGAAGCAGCGTTAAAGCGTGCGGAAGAGCGGCTTGCCAACAAGACAGAAGCAATTGATGTAAAACGTGCAGAGTTTGCATTGCGCAAGGCTCTGGTTCGGATTGACATTGCAAAATAAGAATGAGGAAAAAGGTTGCCAGAGGTATGTCTGGCAACCTTTTTTGTGGGGGTAGCATGAAACCACTTTTTGAATTAGTCTTACAAGGAAAAGATAAAAAATAGACAAACAGAGAAAGAATGTTTATACTAAAATCAACAAGGAACAGACGACTTTTGGGGAAATGGAGAATTTGGATGATATTATATTTTGTGCGTCACGGCGAGACGGAATGGAATGTGAAGAAAAAGATACAGGGAGCGACCGATATTCCGTTAAATGAAAACGGCAGACGACAGGCGAGAGATTTAGCAGAACAACTGGTAAGGCAACGGGATAGGGGAATGCTTCGTGTGGTGCGGGCATATACATCTCCTCAACTTCGGGCGGCAGAAACTGCACAGGTGGCAGCAGAGGCACTTGGTATCCCCTGCATTTCCTTAGACGGACTTAAGGAAATGAGCATGGGGGTCTGGGAGGGGCTTACCTGGGAGACTGTGCAGAGAGATTATAAAGAGGACTATTACTGCTGGAATGCAGACAGGCGCTATGCGAAGACTCCACAGGGAGAGAGCTATAATGAGCTGCTTATCCGTACCTTTGATGCGTTATCTTATATCTTAGAGCGGGAGCAGGAGGATGTATTGGTGGTGAGCCACAGTGCAGTATTGATGGCAGTCCGGTGCTATGTGGAAGGGTGCTCCTTTGACGAAGATACTATGGTGGGGAGGTATAAGACGAGAAATACGGAGGTTGTGGAGATTTCGGAGCAGGAAATGAGGCAGGCGATAGAGAGATTTAGAAAGGAGTAAGAAGCGTGATTTATACAGCAACATTTAACCCGTCGTTGGACTATATTGTGACGGTACCGGCGTTTGTCTGTGGCAGAGTCAATCGGACAAAAGAGGAAAAGATTTTTCCGGGGGGAAAAGGCATTAATGTATCTATCGTACTGAAAAATCTGGGATTAGAGAGCACGGCATTAGGATTTTTAGCCGGATTTACCGGAGAAGAATTAAGAAGGCTAGTGGAGATAAAAGGAATTTATGCAGATTTTATCCCGGTGGAGGAGGGAATGACCCGAATTAATGTAAAACTCCGTGGGGGGGAAGAAACAGAAATTAATGGTCAGGGCCCGGCAATCAAAGAGGCAGATATTGAAAAACTCTATAAGAAACTGGAATGCTTGACAGAGGGAGATGTGCTTGTGATGGCAGGCAGTATTCCGGATGTGATGCCCCAGACCATTTACATGGATATTATGGAATATTTGCAGAAAAAGGATTTGAAAATCGTAGTGGATGCTACAAAGGATTTGTTAGTGAATGTACTGCAGTATCACCCGTTTCTGATAAAGCCAAATAATCACGAATTGGGAGAGATTTTCCACGTTAAGCTAAAGGAAAAGGCAGAAATAATCCATTATGCCAAGAAATTACAGGAAATGGGAGCAAGAAATGTTTTAGTTTCTATGGCAGGGGATGGAGCAGTTTTAGTGGCAGAGGACGGCAGCATATATGAGGGGGACGCACCGGAAGGAACGGTGGTCAATTCGGTAGGTGCCGGAGATTCTATGGTGGCTGGCTTTTTGGCTGGATATTTAGAGAGCAGAAACTATGAAGAAGCGTTTCAAATGGGTATTTGCACGGGAAGTGCCTCTGCTTTCTCGGAAGAATTAGCGACAAAAAAGGAAGTAGAAATATTGTCAAGTCAATATAAAGAAATTAGAAGGATGGGATAATGAGAATCAGGGATTTGATGAGCTTTCCGTATCGCCGTCTATGGTTTTGAAGGTGCGGGAGAAGATACGGAGTGTGGATTTGAGGAAAGAAAGGAAGTAGGGCATAAAAAGTGTCGGGGTTTACCCGGCGCTTTTTTCGGTTATAATATAGAAAAGAAAAAACGCAAATAACGCGCCTTAGAGCAGGGCAGAAACGAGGAAAAAGCATGAGCAGCTATTTATTAATAAAACAGGGAAACATTCATAATGCCATAGATGAAGAGCCTTTCGTGGCAGACATTTTAGTAGAGGATGGAAAAATCAAAAAAATAGCCCCCATGTTGGAGGGGAAAATCATCAACGAGGCAGAAGTCATTGACGCTACTGGAATAGACATCTACCCGGGATTTGTGGATGCTCACTGTCATTTAGGGCTTGATGGCTATGCAGTAGGGTTCCCGGGAGAGGACTTTAACGAACTTGGTGACCCGGTGACACCGCAGCTTTCGGCGATTGATGCCATTAATCCACAGGATGAAACCTTTCAGATGGCAAGAGAGGGCGGTGTGACCTGCGTATCTACGGGACCGGGAAGTTCTAACATCATCGGAGGAACCTTCTGTGTCATTAAGACTTATGGAAAACGGGTGGATGATATGATTGTCAAAGAAAAATCTGCCATGAAAATTGCTTTTGGGGAAAATCCCAAAAACTGTTACAAAGACAAAGGGGTTTACTCCCGCATGTCCGTTGCGGCAAAGTTACGGGAGGTGCTGCATCAGGCGATTATTTACGACCACAAATTAAAGGAAGCGGGGTATCCGGATAAGATTGATTATTCCAAACTTCCGCCTTACGATGCAAAATTAGAGGCAATGCTTCCGGTGATACATGGAGAAATTCCCTTAAAAGCCCATGCCCACCGTGCCGACGATATCTATACGGCAATCCGCATTGCAAAAGAATTTGGTCTGGATTTGCGTATTGACCATACCACCGATGGGGCGCTGATTGCGGATGATTTGGCAAAAGAGGGATTTCCAGTTGCAGTGGGACCTTCCTTTGGTCATGCTTCTAAATACGAGTTAAAAAATAAGGGCTTTCATACCCCGGCAGTGTTGGTGGAGGCAGGCTGTCAGGTGTCTATCATCACCGATTCACCAGTTATTGAAGAGCGGTATTTACCGCTTTGTGCCGGACGTGCTATTCATAGTGGGCTGAGCGAGTTTGAAGCACTTCGGGCGATTACCCTCAATGCAGCAAAGCACATTGGCGTGGAAGACCGGGTAGGCAGCATTGAGGAAGGGAAGGACGCTGACTTTGTATTGGTCAAGGGAACACCTTTTGCAGTGGATACACGGATATTGTATACCATTATTGATGGGAAAATTGTAGCGCAGGAGCCTTCTTTGGGGAAATAAAAAGAAATGTTGTGGTTAATTTAAGGTAATACTTAATATTAATCGCAATGTATTTGGAAGAAGGAGTTGTATATTGAAATCATTGTAGTTTAGGGTATAATAAAATAGATAAGGAACACGTAGTTTGATGAAATGAGATGGTTTTATGCAAGGGATAAAAACGGGCATGATGCTATGCCAGATAAGGGAACAGAAGAGAATACCGCGGAAAAATTTATGTGTGGGACTTTGCTCATCTGCAGCATTGTCAAAGTACGAAAGCGGAGAGAGAACACCGGACGGATTACTGTTTCACTATTTTATGCAGCGCTTGGGAATGCCACCGGAGGATTTTTCTGTAATGCTCTCTTTGAATGAATATCAATATTTCACATGGAAAGAGAATGTTTTTCAAGCCATACAGGAAGAAAAATGGGAAAGGCTGGAGAAATTATCTCATAACGAGTGGGCAAAAGACAGAAATTGTAATGCTAAAATCCAAAACCAGTTTTATTTGTATTTATCATCTGTTCTTGCCGAAAAAGTAGAAAAAGATTCCGGAAAAGCATTACTGCTGTTACAGGATGCAATTAAGGAAACCGTACCTGATTTAGAAAATAATTTGGACACATATTGTTTAAGTATAATGGAAATCGGGCTGATGGTATTGTATTTTTACAAAGGAGGGGTGCTTGGGTATTTCTCCTCAAACGAGGTATATATCAGATTGAAAGACCTGATGAAATATGTGAAGCGGGTAATTACAGATAAGAGGGAATGTGCAAGGCTAGTACCGGAAATTGTATGTGTATTGTTGCACATTTCTATAGATCAGATGGATATTCGGGAGAGGTTGTCTTTGGAAGAAGAGGCAATAAGACTTTTAAAGGAGAGTTATAAGCTATATCATTTACCGGAAATCTTGAAATTTTATGTCAGGGATTTAGAGCAGACAGATAAAAGAAAAGCGCGTATTTACAAAAAACAGTATGAAGCATTTCTGGAAGTATTTGAAGATAATGGGTACGATACGGCATTTCAGGAGGAGTTGCTATTTGATAGTCATAAGCAGATATATCTGTTAGATGAATATATGCGTTCAAACCGTGACATCAGCGGTATGACTCAGGAACAGGCGAGTGATGGAATTTGTGCGCCGGAAACATATTCCCGCTTGGAAACGGGAAAGCGGGCACCACATCCAAAAGAGAGAGAGGCACTTTTAGAAAGGCTTGAAATCGGATGGGGGTATTTTAGGGGAGATATAGAAACAACGGATTACAAGGTATTAGAACTTTTGAATCTTTTCAGAGGCGCCGCAGCCAGAAATGAATGGCAAAAAGCAGAAGAATATGCGCAGGAATTGAAATCAAGGATGGATATGGAAAGTATTAATAACCGACAGTATATGGGAATGATTGAAAATCGAATCGCTTATTTTACCGGAAGAATAACTGCGGAGGAGATTTATTATAAAGATAAGAAACTGTTGGAATTATCGGTTACGGAAGAGCGCTTGGAGAAAACAGAAATTTACTATTTTTCACATGTTGAAATTTTGTTACATACACATATTGCAAATGTTTTGTGTGAAATGGGAAAAAGGCAGGAGGGTATCAAGTTATTAGAGCGGGTATTAAAAAAGACGGAAAAAAGTGCAGTTGGAATAGAGCATTGGTGGAATGGGATGAATGTGACCATATTTAATCTGGCAAACATGCTTTCTGATGAGGGAGAGTATATGGAAGCTTTAAGATATATGGAGGGGTTTATTAAAACGTGTATGAGGATGTCAGATGGGAAAT
>JAQXGQ010000056.1 GCA_029006795.1 Clostridiales bacterium
CAGATGACAGCAAGTACTTAAGAGAAGAATTTACAGATGGAAAGGAGCTTGTATTTTTTTCTCTGGAAGAGAGGGGAAAACTGGCAGATAGGGTGAGGAGTCTGTTGGCGCATCAGGAAGATGTGATGGAAATTGCAGAAAATGGATACCGCAAAGCGGTTTTGCAGCATACATGGAAGCAACGCACAGCAGTGCTGGTGAAGGAACTGAAAGTGCTTTGATACAAATTATATTAGCATAACTTATAAACTTTAGTAAATAAATTCATAATGCTAATAATAACCGCCTTATTGTAAAAAGAAATGCAACATGATAAGATGGGTATAAAAGCAGTCATGCAGGCTAGATACGCATGAAAATGAAAATCCGCACACATGAAAGGAGCCAATCATGGAAATGATGTCTTTAAAAAATGAACTTGCAGGAAATGCCTACCCGGGCAGAGGAATTATCATTGGTAAATCTGCAGACGGGAAACATGCAGTTACCGCTTATTTTATTATGGGAAGAAGCGAGAACAGCAGGAACCGTGTCTTTGTTGAGGATGGAGAGGGAATTCGTACCCAGGCATTTGACCCTTCTAAACTGACAGACCCAAGTTTGATTATTTATGCACCTGTCCGTGTGCTTGGAAATAAAACTATTGTAACTAACGGTGATCAGACAGATACCATCTACGAACTGATGGACAAACAGCAGACCTTTGAGCAGGCACTTCGCACCAGAGAGTTTGAGCCGGATGCACCAAACTATACACCGAGAATTTCCGGTATTCTTCATATTGAAAATGGTAATTTTAATTATGCAATGTCTATTTTAAAGAGTAATAATGGCAATCCGGATGCCTGCAACCGCTATACGTTTGCATATGAGAAACCAGTAGCAGGTGAGGCGCATTTTATCCATACTTACATGGGTGACGGCAATCCGTTGCCGAGCTTTGAAGGAGAACCGACTTTAGTTGGTATTGAAGGAGATATCGACAGTTTTACAAAACTGGTATGGGAGAACTTAAACGAGGACAATAAGGTTTCCCTGTTTGTACGTTACATTGATATCGCAACAGGAAAATATGAGACAAGAATTGTAAATAAAAACCAGTAAAACCGTAGAATGGCAATGCGTATAAATATGCATAAAAAGGAAAGTATACAGTCTCTGGAGAGGGACGATAAATAATACTACTATATGATACGAGGAAATATAGAATGAAAGAATTAGAATTAAAATATGGCTGTAACCCAAATCAGAAACCATCTAGAATTTACATGGAAAACGGTGAGCTTCCGATTAAGGTATTGAGTGGAAAACCGGGTTATATCAACTTTTTAGATGCCTTCAACGGATGGCAGTTAGTCAGTGAGTTAAAGAGAGCCACCGGACTTCCGGCAGCAACCTCTTTTAAACACGTTTCTCCGGCAGGTGCAGCGGTAGGACTTCCTTTAAGCGAAGTGGAACGCAAAATCTACTGGGTAGACGATATGGATGTAGAGTTTACTCCGCTTGCCAACGCTTATATCCGTGCGAGAGGTGCAGACAGAATGTCCTCTTTCGGTGACTTTATTTCCCTTTCTGATATCTGTGACAAGGAGACAGCACTGGTTATCAAAAGAGAGGTTTCCGACGGCGTCATTGCTCCGGGCTACACCGAGGAAGCATTGGAAATATTAAAATCCAAGAAAAACGGTAATTACAACGTCATTGAGATTGACCCGAATTATGTTCCGGCTCCTATTGAGCGCAAGGAAGTTTTTGGCATCACCTTTGAGCAGGGAAGAAATGAACTTGTGATTGACGAGCATTTCTTCGATAATATGGTAACAGAAAATAAAGAACTTCCGGAATCTGCAAAGATTGATTTGGCAATCGCTATGATTACCTTAAAATATACCCAGTCTAATTCTGTATGCTATGTAAAGGGTGGACAGGCAATCGGTATTGGTGCAGGACAGCAGTCTCGTATCCACTGTACCAGATTAGCAGGTTCTAAAGCTGATAACTGGTGGTTGCGCCAGTCTCCGCAGGTATTAAATCTTCCGTTTAAGAAAGATATTAAACGTGCAGACCGTGACAATGCGATTGACCTTTATATTGGCGAGGATTACATGGATGTGCTCTCAGAAGGTGCATGGCAGAATATTTTCACCGAGAAACCGGCAGTTTTCACCGCAGAAGAGAAACGCGCATGGTTAGATAAAAATACGGACGTGGCACTCGGCTCCGATGCGTTCTTCCCATTTGGAGATAACATTGAGCGTGCTCACAGAAGCGGTGTAAAATATGTGGCACAGCCGGGCGGTTCTATCCGTGATGACCATGTTATTGAGACCTGTAACAAATATGGAATGGCAATGGCATTTACCGGTATTCGTCTGTTCCATCACTAAAAATAGAAAATAATGTCAGATACGAACGATTTCCCGTGTGTATTCACTGTGGGAGGTCGTTCTTTTTTTGATTGCTTTTGTCTGCTCATATAAATCGGCGGCAAAAATGTCTCTCTCTAAAAGTTTCATTGCGTTATTGGAGAGAATAGAGGGGGCATCTGCTAATTTAGAAATAATAGGAAGGTCAGCAGTTTTTTTCAGAACGGAAAACAGCATGGAACTGTTTTTCTGAAATCCCAGAAGCCGTAAATAGGGAATGTAATCTAAAGCCTGTCCTAACGCATAAATATCTGTTGTAATGTCGAGGATTAAATGCAGCAAAATGCGGCTAAGGCGGGTGTAGGTAACATTCCGGCTTTTGTTCAGCTCACAGAATTGGGAAAAGGAGTGATACTGATACCGATTGCTACATAGACGATTAGCGATGTCAGGGGTGATGTCACCGACATTGAAAAAACCATCGTTGGCATGACATAAAAGCTGGTAGCCCAGAAGGGAAGAAAAATCGTCTGCACAGAGGGCGTGGTGGCAGTTCAGATATTCCAGCAGGATATCGAAAGCGGAAGGAGGCATAGAGGCTTCTAGTTTTTTTTGTTGTCCTGCATCCAATGGTTTTGCAGGGATGTCTGCAGCAGAGACAGATTTTTCTGTATAAGAAGCAGCAATCTTAGACAGAAGAATGTTGCGGATGGCAGTTGCAGAGGCAGTCGGTGTTTCCGGCAGGGAAAACAGGTATGATTTCGTATCTTCCCCAACAGGAAAGAGTGCATGGTTATCGGAATGGGAATATATCTGAGTATCGTGATACCCGGCACCTTCCCGTTTCAAAAGAAACGGTTTTATGGAGGAATTAGAACGTTTTAAGGCTTTTAAATATTCCAGAGCAAGGATGTTATTTGGAGAACTGAGTATTTCGGTGAGTAACTCAGATGTTACCGGTTTAGAAAGCGGAGAATTTTGAGTGTGGCTGCTTTCTGCTAAAGAGTATGACCAAAAGGTGTCGCAAAGAGCTTTTGTGCGTGCCGTGGGAAAATTCATTCCTTTTTTTAAATAAGAAGAAAGAGCTATTTTATAGCTCTCCGGTTCTTCCACTAAAATGTCAGCGAGGGCTGTAAGTAGAGGTAAGTTATCCGTTTCGGCACCAAAGCAGATGCCGTCTATACATCCCATTTTTTCAAAAAGGGAAATGCCTGCCATAGCAAAATTCTCTGCGGAAGCAGTTGCCCATAGTACTGGTAATTCTACCACGAAATCAGCACCACTGTATAATGCCATTTTTGTTCTGGCATATTTGTCAATGATAGCAGGCTCGCCCCGCTGGACGAAATCGCCGCTCATTGCCACAACTACAAAATCAGCACCGGTTATTTCACGTATTTTTTTTATCTGATAAGCATGTCCGTTATGAAATGGATTGTATTCTGCAATAATTCCGATTGTTTTCATGGAAACTCCCGTAAAGTCTTTGATTTAATTGA
>JAQXGQ010000057.1 GCA_029006795.1 Clostridiales bacterium
GATGAATATGCTTTGGAAAAAGGAGCAGGAACAGTATCAGCTGTCGAAGGAGAACATTGCTCTTATCAATCAGAAATGCCATGATTTAAAGCATCAGATACGTGCGATACGCAATTCTGATAAGGAGGATAGAGACAAGTACTTAGAAGAAATGGAAGATTCCATTCGCATTTATGAGTCTATTGTAAAAACCGGATGTCATTGGCTATACCTTTCAGACAGCCTGTACCCGTTCCGGTCAGACCTGTTTGACGAATGACCCGAAACAGCGTCCACTATTCACAGTGTTTAATACGGTGGCAAGTCTTATCGGTATGGGACTGGTACAGTTTTTGGCACCGATTTTAAGTGAGCGGTTAGGTGGCTATAACAGTGTGGCATTCTTTGATTTTATGATACCGCTTGCGATTGTGGTATCCGCAGTGCTGACACTTCTAGCAGTGATTGGTATTTGGGAGAAAGACAGACCGGAATTTTTTGGTGTGGGAAACAAACAGGAAAAAGTAAAAATCAAAGAATATATTGCAATCTTAAAAGCCAATAAAGAATTGCAGAGGCTGATGGTGGCAGGCGCAGGGTGTAAGCTTGCATTTTCTATCGCTACGAATATGACGGTACTTTGTATGCTCTATGGTGCCATGATGGGAAATTATGGTGGATTGTATCTCCCAATGATGATCGTAGGATATATTTTTTCCGTCCCCTTTTTCCTTTTGACAGTGCGCACGTCCCAGAAACATGGGCAGAAAGCATCTTTAGTGCGTTACACGAAACTGGCACTGATTATGTATGTGGGAGTTTTGGTATTGTTACTGTTCTGGAAACAGGGAGTGGCAGCATTCAATTTAAGCCTGTCTCCGATTAATCTGTATTCCATACTGTTTATTCTTTTCTTTGGCATTGGGTATGGAGCTTATTATGCGACTGCTGATATGCCCATACCGATGGTGGCAGACTGCTCGGACTATGAAACCTATCGTTCCGGGCGTTATGTACCGGGTATCATGGGAACCCTGTTCTCTCTGGTGGATAAGCTGGTAAGCTCTTTGGGTTCTACGATTGTTGGAGTGGCAGTGGCGATGATTGGAATTCAGACGTTGCCGGACAGTAACACTCCTTATGCAGAGGGAATGCACGGGGTGGTAATCATCCTCTTTTGCGTAGTGCCGATGATAGCATGGATTGCAACACTAATTGCCATGAAAGGCTACACCTTAACTGGTGCTAAGATGAAAGAAATCCAGGCAGTCAACGCTGCAAGAAAGCAAGCGGTCGGCGAGGGAATGTCCTTAGAGGAAGCTATGGAGAAATGGAAATAATTGTAGCATAGACAATCCAGATTGCAGCTTGCGCAAACAAATGCTTATATATGAGGAAGCATGTGACGGTCTATGATGTTAAATTAATTTGGATAAGGAAAGTAAAAAGTCAGGAAGCGGGAGAAATTGTATGCTTCCTGACTTTTTTTCATGACAATAGAAGGTTCGCAGAGTGTGCTTTTTATTGTTTATAATCTCTCCGGATTGTCGTTTAAGAAAATAAATTCAGCTACGGAACGGTCAAAGGTTTTAATATGCGTAAACAGCCAGTTAACCACATTCGTTTCTACCTGAGAAACAAAAGCGTCAGAGGGTCCTTCTGCTTCTTCAAGAAATACATCTAAATCATGAAGGGTTTTCTTAAATTCTTCGTGCTTTTTTCGGTGCTCTAAGAGACCAGGGTAACCTACTTCTTCTTGTAACTTTTCTTCTGCAGAAAAATGAAAGTTAGTATAATCAGATAGGTAATCTAACATTTGAATGGCTTTTACTTTGCCGGCTCCTTGCTCGCAGCTTTCTACCAGCTGTTTGATACGAGTAATGAGTTCCTGATGCTGTGAATCAATCAACTCGTTTTTGGTAATTAAATTGTCATCAAATTCAATTTTCATAGATGTGTACCTCCTACGGAATGATAAATTTATTATAACCTAATTATAAGAAAAGGTCACGTTATTTTTCAAAACTGACATGTAGTTTCTTACAAAATAAAAGGAATGAAAATGCGCGTATTTTCGAGGTTTAACGGTTGCAATAAAGTTGAAAATGAAAAAAAACGCATTTGCTCTCAACAATGTCAATTGTGCAAAATTGCCAAAAAATGACGTTTTATATTATAAAATGTGGACATTGACACAAAAAGGATTATGGAATATACTTTAACCATAGAACAACCGATTGCGCATAAAACACAAAATGAAAATGCGGAAATAGCAGGGCGTTCTTAAGGACAACAGTTTCTAAAATGAAAGGGAGAAATTTTCAGATGAAGAAAAAAGTGATTAGCGCATTATTGTGTGCAAGTATCAATCCCAATCCCAATCTCTATTCTGTTTGTTATCATGCAGAAGTTCTATGTTGAGGGTATCACCGGCGGTTCCGTGAAGGGCTAAATCGCAGGAAGAAACATTAGATAGACGCCACAGCAGAAGCTGTGCCGCCTAAGTGTTTCTAATCCTGCTTTAAAAGAACGCAACCCTAGCGTTCTTCTGTAAATGGTGAGGTGAGAACGTAATCCTAGCGTTCTTCCACGATAATAAATTTGGAAAAAATTCAGGAGGCGAAATAATATGGATAAATTTGTATTAAACCTTATCCACAGACCAGAGATGGTTCCGGAATATGCGGAAAAAGTCACCGGTCATGGTAAGACAGAGGATATCGGAAGAAAGGCTCTTTTGACAGAGTCTTTGGATATCTTTAAAACACAGCAGGAGGCAGCTCACAAAAATGGTTTAAAAACAACCATTCAGATGACTTATGCCAGCTTGTTTAATGATGAGGCAGTTGCTTTGGCAAAAGAGCATCATGAAAAATATGGAGATGAAATTGCTCTTTCCCTGTTAGGACTTCCATGTAAGGAATTTCGTGAGAAATACAATACAAAAGATTTCTGTATCTGGATGTTCTCTATGGAAGATAAAAAAGAAATCGTAAATGATGTGTTTGAAAAATTCCATGAGAGATTTGACTTTTATCCGGAGTCAACCGGTTCCTATTACATGGATGCAGAATTGACGAATTATATCAAAGGTAAATACCCGATGGTAAAATGTGCCGTAGCTACCTGTTGGGAGGAGGGCCCAAAGGCTTACCATACCTGTAACAATTCCTGGTATACCTTATTTGATGGAGGCCCATGGGCACCATGGATTCCATCAAAACAGAATACACATGCTCCGGCAGCAAATGAGGCAGAGGACAGCGGTATCGTTGCAATTCCTCACTTATCCCGTGATTTGATTGCCTGCTATGATGGAAATGGTTCTAACTTCGGAACCCATCCGCAGAATGTGCTGCGTGGTATGATTTATGATTCAAAGACCTGGGAGTACCCATATCTTTACAATTTAATTGACCAGTATCGTTCCTTAGAGAAATATAACAACGGTTACGCATATAACATGATGTTTGTTGGACCGGGTTGGATGAATAAAATGGGACGTTGGGAAGCTCCTTACGAATTGTTACTGAAATCCTATGAGGATGGATGTGCATACTATGGTAAACTGAAAAAAGAAGGCAAATTGACAGATATGACCATGTCTGAGTTTGCTGATTATTACAGAGAAAAGAAACATTACACAGAACCGGAATGTGCACTTTGGAGAGATATTTTATATGGTTCTGACAAACAGGTATTCTGGTACTGTGACCCATATATGCGTGCCTGCGTTAATATGGATCAGGGTGGTGCAATCGTAGACTTACGTCCTTACGCTGCAAAGTTAAAATGGGAAGTTGGTATCGGAACGAAACATGTGCAGGATGCCTCTTATCCGTTCTTAATCCAGGAGAAGTACCGTGCAGGATATTTCACTCACTATGCAGGAGAAGGAACTGTTAGAAGCGCAAAGGTTTGCTATAACGGCGAAGAAGTAGATTTATGCTTATGCCGTACCAAAGCGCATTTCTCTGAGGAGAAAGATGCTTCCGGTAAGGTGACTGCAAGAGTCTTGACCTTAGATCCTGTAGATATCGAATTTGAAGGATTAACCGTAAAACTTCAGACAAAGGAGTACTTTGAAGAAGGAACAGGACGTATCCGCATTGAACGTAATATCTTAGAGATGAGTGATCCTTCCGCAAAAGTGGAAATCAATGAATACATGGTAGCATGTTATGGTACAACGGAGTATCCTGAGGATATGACAGGAATTACCTTAACTTGCGGAAATGAAACCATTAATTATGAATACAAGTGCCGTGAGGCTTCCGTGGCAGGTGCAAAAGAAGTGAGTGCGTTAGTTCCGCCGATTGAGACGAAAGTATCTTTGAGCACGGAAGATGGAAGCGCAGAAGGCTATATTCGTGAGGGATACGCATTCTCACCAATGTTTACATTAGGATATAAGAAGACAATGGCAGACAAGGAGGTATTTTCAACATGGCTCAATCTGGAAAAGGCAAATTAAATTATAGATGTCCATCCTGCTTTATGAGAGATCTGGATATTGATATGTTTTATGACAAAGACAAAAAAGAGTATTACTGTATCC
>JAQXGQ010000058.1 GCA_029006795.1 Clostridiales bacterium
TATACATTAGTTGTAAAGGATAAGGCTGGAAATACTACGAAGATTAAGTTCAAGATTAAAAAATAATGATTTTGGAATGACCGTCATAAAAAAGTGGCGGTCATTTTTTAGGCGATTATTTTGAATTTGTTTATTGACAAAAAATGTTGATGTGTTATCATAGCTTTAGTGTGATGTGTGTTTAAAGTAATAAACTATTGAGGAATGTTTTATGAGAAAGCAGGTACTATCTCTACTCGTAGAGAATAATCCGGGCGTGACGAGCCATATTTCCGGTTTGTTCAGCCGGAGAGGCTACAATATTGACAGCTTTTCTTCTGGTGTTACTGCGGATCCGCGATATACAAGAATTACCATTGTGACGAGTGGTGACGAGCAGATTTTAGAGCAGATTGAGAAGCAGTTGGCAAAGCTAGAAGATGTAGTTGATATCAAGCAATTAGAGACGGGTTCTTCTGTGACGAGAGAGTTGATTTTAGTTAAGATTAAGGCAAAAGACACAGAACGTCAGCCGATACTTAATGTAACCGAGATTTTTCATGGGAAAGTAGTGGATGTCACCCACGACTCCATGGTAATCGAACTGACCGGACATCAGGAGAAATTAGATGCATTTCTTGATTTGTTGTCAGGATATGAGATCTTAGAACTGGCACGGACAGGAATTACCGGATTGTCTCGCGGTATCTCAGATGTTGTTATGATTGACGAGGACGGCAAGAGACGGACTTTATAAAACTGAAAACAACAAACGAATGAAATGAAAAAATGGAGGAATATATTATGTCAGCAAAAATATTTTATCAGGAAGACTGTAACCTTTCATTATTAGATGGAAAGACCATCGCTATCATCGGATACGGAAGCCAGGGACACGCACATGCGTTAAACTTAAAAGAGTCTGGCTGCAACGTTATCATTGGTCTTTATGAGGGAAGTAAATCCTGGGCAAAGGCTGAAAAACAGGGATTTAAAGTTTACACTGCAGCAGAAGCTGCAAAACAGGCAGATATCATCATGATCTTAATCAATGATGAGAAGCAGGCAGATCTTTACAAAAATGATATCGAGCCAAATCTTGAGGCAGGAAATATGTTAATGTTCGCACATGGTTTCAACATTCACTTTGGATGTATCGTACCTCCAAAGGATGTAGACGTTACTATGATTGCTCCAAAAGGACCAGGTCACACAGTTCGTTCTGAGTATCAGGCTGGAAAAGGTGTTCCTTGCTTAATCGCTGTTGAGCAGGATGCTACCGGAAAAGCACAGGATTTAGCATTAGCATATGCACTTGGTATCGGTGGAGCAAGAGCAGGTGTTCTTGAGACTACATTCCGTACCGAGACAGAGACAGACCTTTTCGGTGAGCAGGCAGTACTTTGCGGTGGTGTTTGTGCATTAATGCAGGCAGGTTTTGAAACTTTAGTAGAAGCAGGATATGACCCAAGAAACGCATACTTTGAGTGTATCCATGAGATGAAGTTAATCGTAGACTTAATTTATCAGTCTGGTTTTGCAGGAATGAGATATTCTATTTCTAATACTGCAGAGTATGGCGATTACATTACAGGACCGAAAATCATTACAGAAGATACTAAGAAAGCTATGAAGAAAATTTTATCTGATATTCAGGATGGATCTTTTGCAAAAGAGTTCTTATTAGATATGTCTCCTGCCGGAAAACAGGTCCACTTCAAAGCTATGAGAAAATTAGCTTCTGAGCATCCTTCAGAGAAGGTTGGAGAGGAAATTCGTAAGCTCTACAGCTGGAACAACGAAGAAGATAAATTCATCAATAATTAATTTAAATATACATAAGTATCTGAAAAAGACAGGAATTATTTCCTGTCTTTTTTTGAAACATGGTTGACAAATACGATTGATATGCTAAAATAAACCATGTTAATAAACATCAGTTTTGATGTGTTTAGGTTGAAACAGACGTTGAGAAGGAGTATTAAGAACAGATGCGTTCCAGAGAGCTGTCGGTGGGTGCAAGGCAGTACGATGAAGTTCCCAACTCGCCTTTGAGTCCTTTGATTGAAACAGCTGATACATTATTTTGCAGATGTGAAGTAGGATAGTGGGCAGGATGCGGGTAGATCAGAGCGTGTTATTCGCGTTAAGAATCAAGAGAGCGTATTTTTATACGAAACAGAGTGGTACCACGGAGTAGACAGGCTTCGTCTCTAAGGATTGAGACGGGGCTTTTTTTACGCGAATAGCGAGGAAAATTGAGTGTTTAAATGAAGATTTGACGAGCATCGCGATAACTTTGGAAACTCGCAAAGCGTGTTTCTTATAGTTGACCATATCGTACTACAATAAATTTAAGAGGAGAAAACAAGATGGCAGAACTTTACAACCACAAGGTCATTGAAAAAAAATGGCAGAAATATTGGGAGGAGCATGAGACATTCAAGACAGATGTCTGGGATTTTAGCAAACCGAAATACTATGTACTTGATATGTTCCCTTATCCGTCAGGTGTTGGCCTTCATGCAGGACATCCGGAAGGATATACTGCTACAGATATTATGTCTAGAATGAAACGTATGCAGGGCTATAATGTCCTTCATCCGATGGGCTATGATTCCTTTGGACTTCCGGCAGAGCAGTATGCAGTGACAACAGGAAATCATCCAAACGGATTTACTCAGGAGAATATTAAAACATTCTCGAAACAGTTAAAGGAATTAGGCTTTGATTATGACTGGTCGAAGATGATTGCAACATCCGATCCAAAGTTCTACAAATGGACACAATGGATTTTCAAGCAGTTGTATGAAGCCGGTTATGCGAAATATATTGATATGCCGGTAAACTGGTGCGAGGAACTAGGAACGGTTCTTTCGAATGATGAGGTCATTGACGGAAAGTCTGAGCGTGGAGGCTATCCGGTTGTCAGAAAGAACATGAAACAGTGGGTGATTGATCAGGCTGCATTTGCAGAAGAACTGTTAGAGGGACTTGACGAGATTGACTGGCCTGCATCTACCAAAGAGATTCAGAAAAACTGGATTGGAAAGAGTACCGGTGTAGAGGTTGATTTTCAGATTGTAGGCGGCGGCTCTTTTTCAATTTTTACCACCTGTATCGAGACAATTTACGGTATTACTTTTATGGTACTTGCTCCGGATGGAGAGATTGTCAAAGGTCTTATGGATCGTGTTGAGAACAAAGATGAGGTTCAGGCATATATCAACGAGACATTGAAAAAGAATGATATGGATCGTACGGAACTTAATAAGACAAAGTCTGGCTGTATCTTGAAGGGCTTATATGCAATCAATCCGGTAAATGGAAAAGAAGTGCCTCTTTTTATCGGTGACTTCGTGCTTGCAAGCTATGGAACCGGTGCAGTTATGGCAGTGCCTAGTCACGACCAGCGTGACTTTGAATATGCTAAGGCGCATCAGATTGATATGATTCAAGTAATTGACGGTGCTGATGTATCAGAACACGCATTTGAAAAGGCAGATTATCTTGGAAAGGGATGCAAACTCATCAATTCGGAAGAATTTACAGGTCTTACTGTGGAGGAGGCAAAGGAGGCTATCACAGTAAAATTAGAGAAGATGAATGTTGCAAGAAGAAAGGTCAATTATCATTTCCGTGAATGGATTTTTGCACGTCAGAGATACTGGGGTGAGCCGGTTCCTTGTGTATATAAGGAGGATGGTGATATTTACTTCCTTCCTGACGAAGAATTGCCTTTGATTTTGCCGGAACTTGAAGACTATAAAGGTAAAAATGGCAAGGCTCCTTTGGAAAATGCGACTGAGTGGAAACAGTATGACAAAAATGGTGTCAAGGGCGTTCGTGAGACATCTACTATGCCGGGATCAGCAGGATCTTCCTGGTATTATATGAGATATATTGACCCGGATAATGACAAAGAATTTGCTAATCAGGAACTTCTGAAACATTGGCTTCCTGTTGATTTGTATGTTGGAGGACCGGAGCATGCGGTAGGACATCTGATTTATTCTCGTATCTGGAACCGTTTCCTTTATAACAAAGGTCTGTCACCAGTAAAAGAACCATTCAAGAAACTGGTTCATCAGGGCATGATTTTAGGTGAGAATGGAATTAAGATGGGAAAACGTTTCCCGGAATTTGTAGTAAATCCAAGTGATATCGTGGAGGAATATGGCGCAGATACCTTAAGACTTTATGAGATGTTTATGGGACCACTTGAGGTGTCAAAACCGTGGAGTCCAAGTGGTGTGCAGGGTGCAAAGAAATTTATTACCCGTGTATGGACTTTCTTTACAAATCCTGAGAATATTGTTGATGAGGATGATGGTACTCTTACCAGAGTATATCACCAGACAGTCAAGAAAGTGACAAGCGATTTTGAACAGTTAGGATTTAATACAGCAATCAGTCAGATGATGATTTTTGTAAATGAAGTATATAAAGCTGGTAAGTGTCCGAGAGAGTATGCAGAAGGATTGATTAAAATGTTTTCTTGCATCTGTCCACACGTAGGAGAGGAAATTTGGGAAAAATTAGGTCATAACGATACGATTGCATTTGAGAGCTGGCCAACCTTTGACGAGTCAAAAACGGTGGAAGATACCATTGAGATTGCGGTGCAGATTAACGGAAAAACCAAGGGGACTTTGGCAATCGGAAGGGATGATGCAAAGGATGATGTTCTTGCGAGAGCAAAGGAAACCATTGCAGATAAACTGACCGGAACCATTGTAAAAGAAATCTATGTACCGGGAAGAATTGTCAATATCGTAATGAAGTAACTGGGAAGAGATAAGATGAAGCAAAAAGGGACAAAATTATTAAACGGTCCCATTTGGAAGGGGATTGTGTCGTTTGCAATCCCCCTCTTTTTGGGAAATTTATTTCAGCAGCTCTATAATACAGCAGATTCACTGATTGTGGGAAACTTTTTGGGGAGTGATGCCCTTGCGGCTGTCAGTTCTTCAGGAAGTCTGATTTTTTTAATGGTGGGTTTTTTTAATGGAATAGCTATGGGGGCAGGTGTTGTAATTTCAAAATACTTTGGAGCGAGGGATTATGAAAATTTAAAAAAAGCGGTACATACCGATGTGGCATTTGGATTGGCGGCGGGGTTGCTATTGACAGTCATTGGAATGTTGTTAGCTCCACAGATTTTAGTGCTGATGGGAACACCAGAAAGTGTACTGCCGAAATCTATCGTATATTTCAGAGCCTATTTTGCAGGTTCTCTTGCCTTTGTAATGTACAATATCGTCATGGGGATTTTGCAGGCGGTGGGAGACAGCCGGCATCCTTTATACTATTTGATATTTTCCTCCATTCTTAACATTGTCTTGGATTTACTTCTGGTAGGAGGCTTCCATTTAGGGGTAGGTGCTGCGGCCTTCGCGACGGCAGTGTCACAGGCAGCAAGTGCTTTGCTTTGTTTTATCCGTCTGGTAAGAACAAAAGATGTTTATCAGGTACAAATCAGAAATATCCGCTTTCATGAGGGAATGTTAAAACAGATTATTAATTTAGGACTGCCCTCTGGTATGCAGAACTCCATTATCTCTTTTGCAAATATCATTGTTCAGACGAACATCAATAAATTTGGTGTGATGGCAGTGGCAGCATGTGGTGTTTACGCAAAAATTGAGGGGTTCGCCTTTCTGCCCATTACCTGTTTTGCGATGTCCTTGACCACCTTTATTGGTCAAAACTTAGGAGCGAGACAATATGACAGGGCAAAAAAAGGGGCATATTTTGGTATCTTCTGTTCCGTGACATTAGCAGAACTTGTAGGAGTGATAGTACATTTTACGATGCCGTATCTGGCGACAGCCTTTGACAATACACCTGAGGTGGTGGAAATTGCTACCAGACAGGCGCATGTGGAAGCATTGTTTTATTGTTTTCTTGCTTTTTCCCACTGTATTGCGGGAATTATGAGAGGAGCAGGAAAATCTACGGTGCCCATGTTTGTCATGCTGGCATCCTGGTGCATTATCCGTATCACCTACATTACCATAACGGTACATTTTATACCGAAAATTCAAGTCATTTTCTGGGCATATCCGCTGACATGGTCTATCAGCTCTGTCATATTTTTGATTTATTTCTTAAAGGCAGACTGGATTCATAACTTTGAACGGCAGGGAAGATAAGTAGTTGAGAGAATCGGTCAGGGAGTTTGAATGAAAGTTTAAACTCCCTGATGTTCTGTCTGAGAAGTTATCTATCGCTGGAAATGTTTATAAAATTCAATAAATTCTGTCAGAGCCCTCGACTGTTTCGTACTGGTGCGGTAAGCACATCCTACTGCACGTTTGTGAATGGGGATACCTAAAGGAATTTCTACTAATGCACCCGAAGCTAAATCTTCAGAAACAAAACTTTTAATGACGCATGCCACACCCACACCGATACGGGCAAAATCAATCAGCAGATCCATGTTAGAAATATCAATAGAGTCTTTGATTACAATCTGGTTGTCCTGCAGATAGTCATCAATATATTGTCTGGTCATGTTATTTTTATCTAAGAGCATCAGCGTGGAACTGGAAAGAATCTGATTCTTCTGGATGCCTCTGGCGCGCAAATTTCGGATGTAATCTTTCGTGGCGACAAACACATCCTCGATTTCCTCTAAAAAGTCAAAGTGAATATTCTTTAAATTGTCAGGTTTTCCGATTAGTCCGATATCAATCTTGTTGTCCTCAAGAAGACGCAGTGTTTCGTTGGTGGACTGACAAGTGATGGAAATGGAGATATGAGGATTTCTTCGGATATATTCCTTTAAATAAGGGAGTAACATATATTTACACAGGGTAGCACTGACTCCGATTTTTAAGTGTCCGACACCTAGTTCAATGGAACGGCGCAACTTTTCTTCCCCTAATGTCAGGGTTTCAAAGGCACTGCTTACATGGTCATATAACAGTTTCCCTTCGTCGGTCAAAACCACACCTCTTGAACTTCTGGAAAAAAGTTTGCATCCTACGCTTTCTTCTAATTTCTGAATGGATTTACTGATTGCCGGCTGACTGATGTAAAGCTCCTTTGCTGCCTTAGAAATATTGCCAGTATTGGCAACGGTATAAAAAATACGATAAGAGGATAAATTTTGATTCATGGTTCCCTCCTTGGTGAAATATCTCTTGTTTCATATAGTATAACATGATTAGTAGTTATGGTAAATATATTTATTATGTATTTTGATTATATTAATATCTGTGGTAAAATCTTATTCAGATAGAGTAGAGGATGATAACCAAAGCTCGTCGAACACACACACACTATATTGTATCGAAAATATTTTCGGTATTTTGGTAACTATTATGAAAATAAGCAGCTACGTATATTTAGAAAGAATTCAGGAGGATATAACACATGGGGATGACGATGACGCAGAAAATCCTTGCGGCACATGCGGGACTTCCATCCGTCAGTGCCGGACAGTTGATTGAAGCAGATTTGGATCTGGTACTTGGAAATGATATCACCTCGCCGGTTGCCATTCATGAGATGGATAAAATGAAAGTGGACGGTGTATTTGATAAGGATAAGATTGCATTAGTACTTGACCATTTTGTGCCCAATAAAGATATCAAGTCTGCACAGCATTGTAAATGCGTCAGAGAGTTTGCATGCAGACACGATATTACCAATTATTTTGATGTGGGAGAGATGGGAATTGAACATGCATTGCTGCCGGAGAAAGGCTTGACGGTGGCCGGTGATGTGATTATCGGAGCCGATTCCCATACCTGTACCTACGGAGCTTTAGGTGCATTTTCTACCGGAGTAGGAAGTACAGATATGGCAGCCGGTATGGCAACAGGAAAAGCGTGGTTTAAAGTTCCCTCTGCTATCAAATTTACTTTAACAGGAAAGCCGGCAAAATGGATTAGCGGAAAAGATATCATTTTACATATCATCGGTATGATTGGTGTAGATGGTGCACTTTACAAATCCATGGAATTCGTGGGAGATGGAATACAGTATCTGACTATGGATGACCGTTTTACCATTGCTAATATGGCGATTGAGGCGGGCGGAAAGAACGGAATTTTCCCGGTGGATGATCTTGCAAAGAAATATATGGAAGAGCATTCGAAACGTCCGTATGTGGTCTACGAGGCAGACGAGGATGCAGAGTATGAGGAAGAGTACACTATCGATCTTAGTACTTTAAAACCGACAGTCGCATTTCCTCATTTACCGGAAAACACGAAAACCATTGATGAAGTGGGAGATTTAAAGATTGATCAGGTAGTGATTGGTTCCTGCACCAACGGAAGAATGGATGATTTGCGCATCGCAGCTTCCATTTTAAAGGGAAGAAAAGTGGCGAAAGGACTCCGTGTAATCGTAATTCCTGCAACCCAGAAGATTTATTTAGATGCCATGGAAGAGGGATTGTTAAAAGTCTTTATTGAGGCAGGAGCGGTAGTAAGTACACCGACCTGCGGACCATGCTTAGGCGGTTATATGGGTATTTTAGCAGAGCATGAGCGCTGTGTTTCTACCACAAACCGTAACTTTGTAGGACGTATGGGACATGTAGAGTCTGAGATTTATCTTGCAAGCCCGGCAGTTGCAGCGGCGAGTGCAATTACAGGAAAGCTATCAGGACCGGAAGAGGTAATGAAATAACAGTTTACTGTAAGGCTAGCTGATATGAATTTGCAGGAAATAAGAAGCGTTGCAAAATGCAATTTCCGATTAGGTAAAAAAGGAGAAAAAACATGAAAGCAGCAAAAGGTCATGTGTTCAAATTTGGAGATAACGTGGATACTGATGTTATCATCCCTGCGAGATATTTAAATTCTTCTGATCCGAAGGAACTCGCAACTCACTGTATGGAAGATATTGATGCGGATTTTGTAAAAAAAATGAAAGAGGGAGACATTATTGTTGCCAATAAGAATTTTGGCTGCGGTTCTTCAAGAGAACATGCTCCTCTTTCTATCAAAGCGGCAGGTGTCAGCTGTGTTATTGCAGAGACATTTGCACGTATCTTTTATCGAAATGCCATTAACATAGGGCTTCCGATTATTGAATGTCCGGAAGCGGCGAAGATCATCGAGGCAGGAGATGAAGTGGAAGTAAACTTTGATACCGGAGTCATCACTGATGTGACAAAGGGAAAAAGTTTTCAGGGACAGGCGTTTCCGCCATTTATGCAGAAGATTATCGACTGTGAAGGACTGGTAAATTACATTAACCAGAAATAAACTTAAATGTTGGGGCTGTCATACCGACAGCCTCAAATTTTTCCTACTTTACGAGAAAGAAGCGATAGCGGTTTTGAGATATTCCAGATAACGTTTTGAGACTTTTATCTTTGTGTAAATATCGGCATAGTCCTTCGGAGAGAGAGTATCAATATAGTTTTCGGGAAAGTTTCGGTTAATACCGGCATTTTTCGCTAAGTCAACGGCCTTGTTATAAGCAATGGCGGCTTTTTCCTCGCTCGAATAGGTGCCAATAATAAAATTTCCGTTGATATGGATGACGGCACGGTATTTTGTGATTCCTTTTTTTTGATATTGCAGGACACCGTGATAATGATTGATGATGACGAGATTGGAATAACGAAAATCCGTATCATCCCCATTGGCAAATTGATAATCCCGATTGGCAACGGCATAGGGGCGTATTCCATATCGGGAAAGAATTGAGTACTGCATGCCATAGTCGTTGACAAAGAGATGTCCCTGTCTTCTTTGAATCTTGTGGCTGGCATAGTAAAACAAATCATCGATATCAAATTTCAATTCCAGGTTTGCGGAAAGATAATAGCTGAAATAGCCTTTTCGCAGGTAAATCGGGTTTTTGAAATAAAGATGGTTGTCACGGAAATTAAGCAACACGATCACCTTGTCGTGGGAGAGCAGGGAAAAACGTGAAAGATAGTTTGTCAGGTCAATGGATGTGTCGGCAAGAAGGACAGATGCCTCTAAGTAGGCGGCGTGTGCATCTTCTTCCGTAGAAAAACTTCCAAGACTGATATGTTTATTCGAAAAATTAATGTTAGAGCGGTAATAAATCGTACCGTTTTTTTGTTTTGCAAGATAGACGCCCGGAAGCATAACCCCCCCCTTGATTACTTTACATAAATGAGATGATTATAGCATAACATTTTTCGGAAAGGAATGCAAGTTTCTGGGATTTACGCCTTGAATACATTGACACGAATGTGTTGTTTCTTATATAATGATGTGCAGAGAACTTAGGATGCGTGAGTTACGCAGAATGGAGGATAAAATGGAATTGATGTATGCAAGTACAAGGGATGCAGAAGAAAGAGTAACTGCTTCACAGGCAATTTTAAAAGGACTGGCAAAGGACGGAGGTCTTTATGTGCCTACTACCATTCCGTCATTGGATGTGGATATAGATACTTTGGCAAAAATGTCTTACCAGGAGACTGCTTATGAAGTATTAAAACTGTTCCTTACCGATTTTACGGAGGAAGAGTTAAAACACTGTATTAATTCTGCTTATGACAGTAAGTTTGATACGGAGGAGATTGCTCCGTTAGTAAACGCAGATGGAGCTTACTACTTAGAGTTATTCCACGGACCAACGATTGCATTCAAAGATATGGCATTGTCCATTCTGCCGCATCTGCTTATTACAGCGGCAAGAAAAAATCAGGTAAAAAATGACATTGTTATTTTGACTGCTACCTCAGGAGATACGGGAAAAGCAGCGTTGGCAGGATTTGCTGATGTAAAGGGAACAAAGATTATTGTATTTTATCCAAAGAATGGTGTAAGTCCTATTCAGGAAAAACAGATGGTAACCCAGAAGGGAGATAATACTTTTGTGGTTGGCATTCACGGTAACTTTGACCAGGCACAGACCGGAGTAAAACAGATGTTTTCCGATGCAGCGCTGGCAAAAGAGATGGATGCGGCAGGATATCAGTTCTCCTCTGCAAACTCCATCAATATCGGACGTTTAGTTCCACAGATTGCGTATTATGTCTATGCTTATGCAAAAATGTATGCAAACGGCGTGATTGCAAAGGATGAGAAAATCAATATCGTAGTTCCTACCGGAAACTTTGGTAATATTTTAGCAGCTTTCTATGCAAAAAATATGGGACTTCCGGTGGCAAAATTAATTTGTGCTTCTAATGAGAATAAAGTGTTATATGATTTTTTCTCCACCGGTACATACGATAAGAACAGAAAATTTATGCTGACAAGCTCTCCATCTATGGATATTTTGATTTCCAGCAACTTAGAGCGTTTGATTTATCGTATTGCAGGTGAAGATGCAGAAAAAAATGCAGAATTGATGAAGAGTCTGTCTGCTACAGGAAAATATGAAATTACACCGGAGATGAAAGCACAGCTTTCTGATTTCTATGGCAACTATACCAGTGAGGTGGAGACTGCAGAGACAATCCGTGATTTATACGAAAAAACAGGATACGTTATTGATACGCACACAGCAGTTGCAGCCGGAGTTTATAAGAAATACAAAAAAGATACAGGTGATGCAGAGACAAAGACAGTCATTGCTTCTACTGCAAGCCCATTCAAATTCAGTAGAAGCGTTATGAATGCCATTGATACAAAATATGACAGCTTAGGCGAATTTGAACTGGTAGATGAGTTAAGTAAAATCGGAAATCTGAAAGTTCCGCAGGCAATAGAAGAAATCAGAACTGCAGAAGTACGTCATAAGACAGTCTGCGAAGTAGAAGAGATGCCACAGGTAGTGAAGAAATTTCTTGGAATGTAAAGTTGCAAACACTCGATTTTCCTCGGTATCCGCGTAAATAAAAAAACAGTTGCTTTATTAAGCAACTGTTTTTTTGATACATGATGTAACATTATTCAGATTTAAAAATTTCAAAAATAACATGAAGTGTTCCGAATGGAAAAACAATCGGAAGCAGGAAAGTTTCTGCCTTAAAGGTAAGCAGTTCATTAGTCTCGACTACCGGAGGGTCTAATGACAGTTCGATGGACATATCATTAGAAACATTAACATTAAACAGACCGTTGTGAAGATTCAAGAAATCCTCCAGAGAAGACTGCACATATTCATCAAAAGAGGTAAAGTCCTCACCTACATATCTGGAAGCAAATTTAATGCAGGCTGTCTCAGGCATATCGATATAAGTTTTTACAGAAAAGCGACCATTAATCCGCTGGGAAACACAGAAATTGGTCGGATATTCCTTACAGGTGTATGGAGAAACCGGGGTAAAATCATCACCGATAAACCGAACCAAATTTGTTAAAAACAGGCGGATAAAGGATACCTCAAAAGAAGAGAGGGAACGCTCCGCAATTACAAAGAAATTTTCTACCAGATGATTGATAGAGGCAATCGTTTCGTTAGAATAATCACCTTCATAAATCTCATTTTCTGACTCATAATCAATCATTAATGCCTGAAGCTGTTGATTATCGATAATGCCTTCATCAATAAGAGTCTGGCCTAACTGGAGGAAATCAGGATTCTGCGCTTTAAGCAACTCTGTAACCTGTGCTTCTGTAAGGTAGCCCTCCTTTACAGCCAGTTCACCGAAACGGGCATCCTGGTGTGTCTGCATAATGATAATCTGGTCAACCTCATTGGCTGTCATATAGCCGGCGTGCATGGCTAATGTACCGAGCTTGACATGACTGACAGATTTTTTTTGGATAGCATCGATTAATTGTTCTCCTGTTATTACACCGCGTGACAGCAGGTAGTTACCGAAAAATTGAGCGTACATTTTTAGCTCCTTTCAAATCTTGAAGTAATAATATGGTGAATCTGATCCGCACTTTTTAAAGGCTTTTGCACGAAATCCTTAGCGCCTGTTTCAATAGCAGTGCGAAGCTGAGCCTGCGTTCCCACAGAAGAAACAACAATAATATCAGCGCTTTTGTCAAAATCTATAATCTCGCGGATGACAGCATTACCATCTTTTACCGGCATTACAATGTCAAGAAATACGAGTGTCGGTTTCTCGTTTTTGTAGATATCAATACAGTCCTGACCGTTGGAGGCTTCTAAAAAGATTGGTGAGCCATACTGTGAAATAATATCCTTAATCTGTTTCCTGGCAAGAATAGAATCGTCACCGATGAGAATTTTTGCGTCGTCTAATGTCATGGTTTTTCTCCCCTATCTATCTATTGTATTTATATCTTATTTTACACTACTTGGAAAAATAGTTCAATCGTTATAGAGGAAAAATGTACTATTTTGTCAGAAATTTGAGCAGTTTTCTTGCACCTAAAGGGATGAAAGATTATAATAATACCAAAAAAAGTCAGAGAGGAAAAAGAAATGAACATTACGATAGTTTTTGATATAGTAATTATTGGATTTGGAATTTATATGATAGCCGCAGGATTAAAAATGAAAAAGACCGGGGAAATCAGTCCGATAGTGTTAGCGGAGGAAGAAATGAAAAAATGCAAGGATAAAGCAGGATTTATCAGTTATATTTATTGGAAAGAAGCGGTATTCGGTGCAGTGATGATTGTGACTGGGATTCTAGGATTAGTCAATGAACTGGTGAAATCGCTGGGAAAATTCAGCTATGTGGAGCTGGTGGTATTCTTAGCGGTATTTTTATGGTTTTCACGGGAACTTGGAACTGCGAGAGCAAAATACCTGTCAAAATTCTAACAAAAATCAGCCGTTCATCACAGGAACGTCACATAAGAACTATATGCTAATCTCATTAGGCGGAAGGAGACAGTCATGGAAAGAATATTAGTGGTGGATGATGAAGGCTACCGCTTTGAAGCATGAAAAAATTAGTATCAAATGGAAGATTTTTACATATCTGCTGGCTTTTACCGGTATATTGCTTATGGTATTGTGGCTGCTACAGATTTGTTATCTGGATACCTTTTATAAAATAATTAAGACGAGAGAGGCAGAGCAGTTGACCGGAGAAGCAATAGAGATTTTACAGTCGGATTCAAATTCAATTTGAAGGAGGTAGAAAAATACCCATTCTAAAGGGAGGAATGCCAAGTCATGGACAGGAACGGGGAGAAAGTGTGATTTCCATCGATTTAGTTACTGTGGAGGGCATAGACGGAATGCTTTTTGTGAACACCCAGTTGACACCTGTAGATGCTACGGTCAATACGCTGCGGGCAGAACTTTCGGATGTTTTAAATGCAACAGCGTTAGAGTTAAATAAGAATGAAAATCTGCGGAGAGAGCTGATTGCGAATGTATCTCATGACCTTCGGACACCGCTTACCATGATTATTGCCTATGCAGAGGTAATGCGGGATCTCCCGGGAGAAAATACGCCGGAAAATGTACAGGTAGTAATTGATGAAGCCGAACGGCTGACAAATCTGGTAAATGATATGTTAGATATCTCAAAACTGCAGGCAGGCGTGATGGTGAAGAATGCAGAAGTTTATAATCTGACCCAGAGTATACAGTCTGTTTTTGAACGCTATAATAAATTGAAAGAACAGGATGGCTATACCATTGAATTTGATCGGGAAGCACAGGTGGAAGCGGATGAATATAAAATATTCCAGGTCATCTATAACCTGATTAACAATGCCATCAATTATACGGGAAAGAACAAAACCGTGTGGGTTCGCCAGAAAGTGATAGGAGAAAAAGTACGCATTGAAGTGACAGACAGCGGTGAGGGCATTGCGCCGGAGGCACTTCCTTATGTCTGGGAGCGTTATTATAAAGTTGATAAGACTCATAAGCGTGCTGTAATGGGGACAGGTTTGGGACTTTCCATTGTGAAAAATATCCTGGAACTTCATAATGCCGACTACGGTGTGGAAAGTGAAGTGGGACAAGGTTCTACCTTTTGGTTTGAGTTAGAAATTCAGAAGGAAGAGAGCGAATAAATGTAGGGAGTAATAATTGAAAAACGGAGAAAACCAAATCTACGTGGTTTTCTCCGTTTTTTATTTTATAGGAAAGACCTTTCTGAATTAACGCAATAAAGTATATGCCTTTCCTATAAAATAAAAAGCACTCCGTGCGGGATGCGCACGGTTGTGGAGAGGAAAGATATGCTACGCATACCACAACCGGCGCGCAAAATGAACAAGCCCCTCAAAGATTGAGGGGAAAGGGAGTCGAGAGTGAGCTAGCCCACTTTGTTCTGGTGCAAAATTTAGCGTTCTGACATGGGAACGTATATTTTGTGTTCTCCTACATTCTTATAAGCAGGACGCATGATTTTTCCATTAATGGCAACTTCCTCAAGTCGGTGCGCACTCCATCCGGCAATTCGAGCGATGGCAAAAATCGGTGTATAAAGTTCTACCGGCAGTCCAAGCATGGAGTAAGCAAAACCACTGAAAAAGTCTACGTTAGGGCTGACACCTTTATAGATTTTGCGTTCTTCTGCAATAATCTGCGGGGCAAGGCGCTCCACGGAAGCATAGAGGGCAAATTCCTTTTCGTAACCCTTTTCTGCAGATAAACGTTCTACAAAGCGGCGGAAAATCCGGGCACGCGGGTCTGATAAAGAGTAAACAGCATGACCCATACCGTAGATAAGACCTGCTTTATCGAAAGCTTCTTTATGAAGCAGGGCTCTTAAATAACGGCTGATTTCTTCTTCATCACTCCAGTCGGAGACGTTTGCTTTCATATCGTCAAACATTTTTACTACTTTAATGTTGGCACCACCGTGTTTTGGCCCTTTTAAAGAACCTAAAGATGCTGCAATGGCAGAATAAGTGTCTGTACCGGAAGAGGATACCAGGTGAGTAGTAAAAGTGGAATTATTACCACCGCCGTGTTCCATATGCAGAATCAAAGCGATATCAAGAAGCTTTGCCTCCAGAGGAGAAAACTGACTGTCTGCTCGTAAAATATGTAAAATATTTTCAGCAGTGGAATATTCGGGTTTCGGTGGATGAATAAAAAGACTTGCACCATTATGATAATGCTCATACGCCTGATAGCCGTAAACGGAAAGCAGAGGGAATAAACTGATTAACTGTAAACACTGTCTTAAAACGTTTGGAAGAGAAATATCATCTGCCATATCGTCATAAGAATAAAGCGTCAGGACACTTCGTGCTAAAGTATTCATCATATCTCTGCTGGGAGCTTTCATAATAATATCTCTTACAAAGCTGGTAGGAAGGGTACGGTAGTCACTGAGCATTCCTATGAAATCTAAGAGTTCTGTTTCTGTCGGAAGTTTTCCGAAAAGAAGCAGGTAGGTACATTCCTCAAATCCGAAATGGCTGCTTTCAGAGATACCCTGAATGATGTCATTGACATTGTAGCCTCTATAATATAACTCACCATCTGCCGGAACCGTCTTTCCGTTCACTTCTTTGGTAGAGGAAACCTCAGAAATTTCGGTAAGTCCGACTAAGACACCCTTTCCATTTAAATCACGGAGTCCGCGTTTTACATCATATTGATTGTAAAGTTCCGGATCGATTCTGGAACATTGTTCGCTGAGCGTGGCGAGGTGTTGCAATTCGGGGGTGATTTCGCAAAAACGATTTGTAGCCATAGTAGCCCTCCTTATATCATTATTTGTACTTCAATAAGAATAAAATATAAATAATGATAACATATGTATTTATTTTAATACAAGAGAAATGAATATTTTTTATGAAAATTTAAGAAGATGACAGCTAGCAACAAAATCTGAAATGGCGAGTAATGCTTTGCTCTCACGGTCTTATATATCCATTTTGTACTATCTTCAAAAAAAACTATTCTATAAAAAGTTTTTGCAAAGTGGCATATTTATGATATAATATCCAACGGATGAAAATAAGGTGGTTTCGAAAAATTGTAACTTGAGAAAGTGTAGTATGAGACCATTGGGAAATTATAAAAAAAAACTATGGTTTTTGTAAGAAGAAATGTGGAAGGAGAATAAACGAAAATGGAGAGTAGAAAATTAAGAATTCGTATGCTTGCGGCTACAATGAGTGGCATCCTGATTTTGGGTACGGGGACACCGCTGACGCAGGTGAAAGCGCAGGAGACGGCGTCAGAAGCTGTGTCGGTTGTTACAGAGGAGAACTTAAAGGAGGCAGAAGCTGACCTGGTTATTACGAGTGCAAGAGAAATGAAGGAGTTCGCGCAGAATCCAAATGCCTATAAAGTGGTAAAACTGGGGAATGATATTGCCTTCGACGGTGTGACGGTGAATAATTATACACCAATCAGCGGTTTTAAAGGGATATTCGATGGCTGTGGTTATATCATCAGCGGTATTGATGTGACAAAGCCTAGTTCTGATGTGGGATTGTTCGTATCATTAGATGGTGCGACTATTAAGAATGTGACAGTAAAGAATTCCAATTTTACCGGAAGACATGCAGGAGCAATTGTTGCAGATGGCAAAGGCACGATTATGAATTGTAAGACAGATGGGACTGTGACGATTGCCGGAAGTTACTCTGCTGGAGGAATTGCGGGATATTTGGATGGTGAGATCCGCAACTGCTTTTCTGCCGGAAGTGTCACCTTACATTTGGGTTCTACTGGCTCTTCTGGTTATGGGGCTGGAGGAATTGTTGGAGGATGCGGGTTGTGGAGTTCTTCTTTGCTTACTTCAATCTATAATTCTGCCAACATAGGGAAGGTTGATGTGTCGTGTGAAAACTCTCGTGCTGATGGCGGTGGTATCGCAGGATATGCTGCTAATATTCAGAACTGCTATAACGCCGGTGTAGTTACCGCTGATGATAATTCTGCTGCTGGAGGAATTGCGTATTCTCTCCGTGGTGTGGCTGCAAACAACTTCTATTCCGAAGAGTCCGCGGAAGTAGGTATTTTTTCTATAAGGACAGGAGCTGTATCCAAGAATAATAAGGCGCTGCCGCTTGGTCAGATGCAGACGGCAGACTTTGCCAGTCAGCTCAATACCAACAGGGGAGATAATACGGAATGGATTGCATGGGAGCTAAGCGAAAGTAGTGCATATCCACAGCATGTACCGCTTATCAGGATTACAGATGCACAGATTGCATTGTCTGCGGAAACATTTACCTATGATGGCACAGAAAAGAAACCTGCTGTAACGGTAACTTATAACGGAAACACACTTGTGAGAGAACAGGATTACACACTGCTCTATGAAAATATGACTGAGGTGGGGACTGCTACCGTGACTATAGAGGGAGCTGGGAGATATGTAGGTAGCGTGACACGAAGTTACACGATTACTGCGCCACCTAAGAAAGGAACGGTTCTGAAATCTGGTGAAGTTAGTTACAAAGTAACGAAAGCAGGCTCAGAGGTCGCTTATGTGGGAACAACAGCTACAGCAAATAAGATTACAGTTCCGGCAACGATTAAGATTGATGGTTTTACATATAAGGTAACTTCTATCGCAGCAAGTGCATTTAAAGGCAATAAGAAAGTGACGACAGTAGCGATTGGCAACAAAGTAACTACTATTGGAACGAATGCGTTCAACGGATGTAAGAAGTTAAAAACAGTAACAATCGGAACAGGTCTTAAGACAATTGGTAATAAAGCTTTCTATGGCTGCAGTGTTTTGAAAACGATTACCATTAAATCCATGCAACTGAAAAAGGTTGGTGCAAATGCACTTAAGGGAATTAATGGGACTGCTAAAATCAAAGTACCGTCTAAGAAACTTGCATCGTATAAGAAGTTATTAAAAGGAAAAGGACAGGGTAGCAAAGTAAAAATTACTAAGAATTAATGAAATAGCTAAAGATGTTGGCAAAGTGTTCAAGTCCTCCAATTTTAAGGGCTTGAACACTTTGTTCTTTCAAAAATAGGAAGACCTTGTAACAAGGGAAAGTTTTTAGTATACTTATATAATGTAATCGTATCTATGAGGAGGCCTTTCATATGGATAAAAGAGCTTTGGCAAAGGAAGCAATTTTAGCAAAAGAAAATGCTTATGTACCTTACTCTCATTTTCGTGTGGGAGCGGCGCTTCTGACAAAAAGCGGAAAGATATACCGGGGATGCAATATTGAAAATGCAGCTTATACACCGACGAACTGCGCAGAGAGGACAGCTTTTTTTAAGGCGGTTTCTGAGGGAGAACTGGAATTTGAGGCGATTGCCATCAACGGGGATGCAGATGATTATCTGTATCCCTGCGGAGTGTGCCGCCAGGTGATGGCGGAATTTTGTAATCCATCCGATTTTTTGATACTGCTTGTAAATAATGAGGCTGATTGGAAGGAGTACACTTTAGAGCAGCTGCTTCCGGGGGCATTTACCAATGCGGATATAGAAAAAGTGACATGTCGGTAGCGCATACAAAATCAAGGGTTTCACAATGCGGGAAAAGAAAAAAAGTTTTACTTTTTTACTGAAAATTGATTGACAAAAAAATAACATAGTGTATAGTTATATTAGCGGAAATTTGAATTTGCTATCTATTTATTTCTTATTAAGGAGGAAATTTAGAATGTCAACAAAAGCATACTATCCAATTAATGAGATTGGCGCAGGAAAAGTTGGTTTTTCCAAAACACGTTCAATCATTGAGGCTGCTTTCTATGGCAACAATGTCGTAAAAGTAAACACATTAAAAGAGGCTTATGAGTTAGCAAAGAACTCACCGGGAACTATCGTAACCGATATGCCGATCAAAGATGGTGAGACCTTTGGTCTTGAGAAAGACGCAAAAGTTTTATTATTCAATGACGGTGCCGTAACAGGACGTTACGCAGCAGCTCGCCGTATCAAAGGAGAACCGGGTGTTGATGATACAAAACTTGATAAAGTAGTTATGGATGCTGTTTATGAGACAAGATGGAAAACCATGTATCATGCAGAGTGCTACATCGGTCTTGATCCTGAGTTCATGGCAAAAGCTCACCTTCTGATTCCGGAAGGAGAGGAGAACATCCTTTACAACTGGATGTTAAACTTCCAGTACATGTCAGATGAATATGTAAAAATGTACAAAAACTCTAAACCAATCGCAGATGGTAAAGAGCCGGATATCTACATCTTCTCTGATCCTCAGTGGGCACCACATGATGCACCGGATGTTGATTACAGCTGCTTAAGCGATCCTTTAACGTTATGTTATTTCGATACAAACCAGAACTGTGCAGCAATTCTTGGTATGAGATACTTCGGAGAGCACAAAAAAGGTACTTTAACTATGGCTTGGGCATTAGCTAATAGAAACGGTTATGCTTCCTGCCATGGTGGACAGAAAGAGTACTCTCTTGAGGGAGGAAAGAAGTTCGTTGCATCTGTATACGGATTATCAGGCTCTGGTAAATCTACTTTAACACATGCAAAACATGGCGGAAAATATGACGCATTCGGTGGCATCAAGGTTCTTCATGATGATGCTTTCATTATCAATACTGATACTTGTGCATCTATCGCATTAGAGCCGACATACTTTGATAAGACTGCAGATTATCCGACAGGATGCCCGGATAACGAGTACTTATTATCTGCTCAGAACTGTTCTGCAACCTTAGATGAGAATGGTAAGATTCAGTTGGTAACTGAGGATATCAGAAATGGTAATGGACGTGCTATCAAATCTAAATTATGGTCTCCAAACCGTGTAGACAAGATTGATGCTCCTGTAAATGCAATCTTCTGGATTATGAAAGACCCGACCATTCCACCAGTATTAAAATTAAAAGGTGCTGCATTAGCATCTGTTATGGGTGCAACTCTTGCAACAAAGACTTCTACTGCAGAGCGTGTTGCAGCTGGTACAGACCTTAATGCATTAAGAATTGTTCCTTATGCTAACCCATTCAGAACTTACCCATTAGTAAATGACTATGAGAAGTTCAAGAAATTAGTAGAAGAGAAGAATGTAGCTTGCTACATCGTTAATACCGGTGATTTCATGGGCCATAAATGTCAGAAAGAGGATACATTAGGAATCCTTGAGACTATCGTTGAGGGTAAAGCTTCCTTCACACAGTGGGGACCATTCGAAGACATCGAGATTATGAATGACTGGTCTGGAAAGACAGGTGATTTTACACCGGACTTAAATGACAAAGATTATGTTGCTGCATTAAAGAGTGCAATGCAGAATCGTGTTGATGCTGTAGAAGGTTTCGCTACTAAGAAAGATGGTTATGATAAACTTCCGGATGAAGCATTAGCAGCATTAAAGAAACTTGTTGATGAGGCAGCTTCTTTATAAGAGATTGAAACAGAAATGATGATAAAAAGAGAGTGTCATGTTTGGCATTCTCTTTTTGTTGCACAGAGACGCAGAAAGGAAGATGCAGCTTACGCTGCCTGCGCCTCGCACGGCGAGTAGGGGAAAAATCTCCCCTACTCGATTGTTTGGAAATTTTAGAGAAAATTATATAAAAATTGGCACTAATTAATAGTTGCGAAATGGGACATATTAAAGTATAATAAAACTAACAAAACGGCCTGGGATGTGCGACACCCTACATTTTTGAACCTACATTTACGTTCATGGGATTCCTATATTCGAAGGCAGATGTCAAGCCATCAGTACCTTTGGTACGTGAGCAGTGGAAGACAGAAACTGACGTGCGGTTACCCACCTAGCTATGGCTAGGCGTCAAAAACGTAGGAAACGGCATTTTGGGTTATGCGAAAGAGAGTCTTTCAAAAGACGAAAGAAAAGGTGTTAAGGTACTTTAGAAAAAATAGCTTAAGATACCATCAGAGAAATAGTAAAGTACCAAAGAATTTTTAAAATATACAAAAGAAAGAAGCTGCTTTGAAATATAGGCAGCTTCTTTTTGTTATGGTGTTGGGGGAAAGAAAATGAGACGAAAAACAAATACAAAAATCAAAGTGATTATTTTGATACTGCTTATAGGGGTTTTAGGTGTTCTGTTGGCAGACAGAATGAGAACAGATTACAGCCAGGAAGAATATTCTGCAAAATACATAGGGGTATCTGAGGTAAAAGCAGAACTTGGCTTTACTGTCTATACAGCGGAAGAATGGGACAATTATTTTGCCGTTTATCATAAAGAATATCTTACCTGGGAAATGTTATCTCAGCTATTAGATAAGCTTGGAGTATCGGAAGAAATTTCCGTAGAGAAAAAGAGCGGAGAACGAGCAATTTCAAGGGAAGAGTGGAATAGTATTTATGAGCAAATTCTTGATTATTTGGACATGGAAAAAAATGTGATGCAAAGAAAAGTACTTTTGTTAGGCATTGAGGCGGCAAAAGATGGAACAATATTAATTACAAACGAGGGAGATTTTTTTACTGTTTTGCCCAAGCAGTGGTTCTTACAATGGCAGGCATATGAAATTTATGCCACAGAGGGAGAATGCCTTGGTATAAAAATTGTTTCGGAAGAGGAAACAGAGATTTTGAATGCTTATCTAAAAGAGAATACAGGGAAAAAACTGACTTTTCTTTATGCTGGAGCGGTATATGAAAAAGAAGTGAGAGAAATTGATACTGACTTTTCTTTAGGGATATGTGATATTGCGTTTTGTAAGGGAGAGGTTACGGCACTTCGGATGAAGCAGGATGGGATAGAAGGAGAACTTTTATCCTATGATACTGACACCATTGAAATCAAGGACTATGGAAAGATTGCGCATCAAGGGAAAATACCGGTTTACCAGACCTATGGTGAAGTTTCTGAAAAATCCATCTCCGATATTGTGCTTGGTAACATGAAGGTAGAATACATTACGGCAGGAACAGAGGTGTGCGCTATTTTAATTCGGGAACCGGCAGAAATACACGATATTCGTGTCTTACTGTTAGCGGAGGATGGAAGTAATTTCAGAAGTGATATTTATTTGAAATGCAATACACCGTCTGGCATTAAGTGCGGAGGGGAAGAAACGGAGGTGGAGGCAGAAACCCTTATTCATGTGACGGATTATCTGGCAGAGCAGGAAGGAAAAACTTTTACCATGACACCGGGAGAGGGAGGAGCGGTTTTTATCTGTGACGAGAATGGGGATCCGGTTTCTAATGGCTATTGGGGAAGCATGGAGGCGCGGAGCTATGAGCAAGGTTATACATTGGTCAATCAGATACCTTTTGAACAGTATCTTTATGCGGTAGTGCCTAGTGAAATGCCGGTGAGTTTTGGAGTGGAGGCATTGAAAGCTCAGGCAATATGTGCCAGAAGCTATGCCTATATTCAGCTTTTGCGGGCAGATTTGGCAGAATATGGAGCTCATATTAATGACAGTACCTCTTATCAGGTTTATAATAAGGTGGCGCAGACAAAAGAATCGATAGAGGCAGTGGAGGCAACCAGAGGAAAAGTATTGACTTATAAGGGAGAGGTAGTGGAAGCTTATTACTTTTCGACTTCTATGGGATATACGGACACGGCAAAGGTGTGGAATATAGAAGAGACAGAGAACTATGGCTATTTGCATAAATTCGGTCTAAATGAGTTTGAATATGACGGAAATCTTTCAAATGAGTCAGACTTTTTGGGTTACATAAAGAGTACTCCTACAGGGTACGACAGTGATATCAAATATTACCGCTGGTTTGCTACGGCAGATATTACGGATAAAACGGCAGAAATTAACAATATTTTGGAAAACAGGCATTCCATTTCCGATAAAAACGTGATATATTATGGGTCTGATGGGAGTACTGTAGCAGAGTCTTCCGGAAAAATGGGAGACGTCATCGGAATATCGGTGGAAAAGCGCAGTGAATCAGGTTCGATATTGACATTGAAACTCCAATATGAGAAAGGTGTAGTCCGGATAAAGACGGAGTACAACATCCGTAAAGTATTAGGTTGTCTGGTGAAAAAAATAGTTTATGCGGATGGCAGTGAGAGTGAAAATATTATCATGCTGCCGAGTGCTTTTTGTGCAGTGACAACGCAGGAGGATGGAACGCTGCTTTTTTCCGGCGGCGGCTATGGACATGGACTTGGCATGAGTCAGAATGGCGCAAATGGAATGGCAAAAGCAGGGATGAACTGTGAGGAGATTCTTCATGCCTTTTATCAGGATGTGGAAATAGAAGATGTGAATGAGTGAGAGAAAGGGTATCTATGATTTGGAAAATTATCGGAAATGTGAAAGCATTCATGGATAAATGTAAAAGAGACAAGATAAATGCTTATTCAGCACAGTCTGCATTTTTTATTATTTTATCGATTATCCCTTTTTTGATGCTGTTTTCATCATTGCTGCGCTATACCAATATCACGGAGGGAATGCTGCTTAAAATCATAGAAAGAGTTATGCCACAGTATGTGGCTCCGTTTTTAATCTCTCTGTTGGATGAGGTTTATAATCGTTCTATGGGAATAGTTTCTGCGACAGCTGTAGCAGCGGTATGGTCTGCGGCAAAAGGTGTACAATATATGACAGATGGATTGAATTCTGTCAATGATTTGGAAGAGACAAGAAACTGGTTTGTGCTCCGTTTCTGGGCGGTGATCTATACGATGGTACTTCTTGTGGCGATTGTAATTACCATGTTGGTACTGGTATTTGGAAATTCTCTGCGTCATATTGCAACAGAGTATTTTCCTTTTATCGGAAATGCAGTCAGCCTGTTTGCACAGTTTAGGGGCTTTTGGATGCTTTTGTTTTTGGTCTTTTTCTTTGATGTGATATTTACGGCACTGCCAAACAGAAAACTTACTTTAAGAAGCCAGCTGCCGGGGGCAATTATCTGTGGTGTGGCATGGTATCTGTTTTCTTTCGGGCTTTCTGTCTACGTGGATTATTTTAATGGATTTTCCATGTACGGAAGTCTGACCACCATTGTTCTCATTATGCTATGGCTGTATTTCTGTATGTATATTATGATGATGTCGGCGGAAATTAATGTGGTATTTAATGAATATTTTCCGGCGTGGTTTATGAGGGAAAAGAAGAAAGCGTGACTTATGGAGCAAACGAGAAATAAAAAAATGTTTTGGCTAGAAGTGGTAAGCCGTCTTTATCAAAATGGGTTGTATACGGGAAACTGATATTTTATGAAGAGTCACAATAAAATCGGGATAGATAAGATATAATTGCCGACTTTTCACATAAGAAAAAATAACACTTGATGTTTGAAAATAACTGTGTTAGAATACCGAATAGAGTTGAAAACAACAGATTGTTGTGAAAAAGGCTGTGAATGTGTGGTTCATAGAACCTCAGTAGAGCACTATACTTCTTATAGAGAGAGTTGGTCACCGGCTGAAAGCCAGCTTAAGAAAAGGTAGGAATCGAATTTCCCACAGGAGCCGCATCTGTGAAATTTAGTAGCAGATGACGTTGATGCACGTTACGCATTTAAGTGCTTTTTTTATAGCAGTCATAAAGTGGACTGTATAAAAAGAAAAGAAACAGGGTGGTACCGCGGATTTTTTCGTCCCTAAGACGAAAAAATCCGCTTTTTTTATCGTATAGGAAACTTCGTCTCCTGTACGACAAAAGCACTCCGTGCGAGATGCGCACGATGTGCAGAGAAAGGCAGTTCACAGAAAAATCAAAATAGAAAAAGGAGCAATATTATGAAAGAAAAGCTGCAGAAAATCAAGGAAGATGCAATACGCCAGATACAGGAGTCTGGTGACCTGACAAAATTAAATGATGTCCGGGTTGCAATTCTTGGAAAAAAGGGCGAGTTAACCGCTGTCTTAAAAGGAATGAAAAATGTCAGCCCGGAAGAAAGACCGTTAGTAGGTCAGCTTGTCAATGAGACCCGTGAGAGCATTGAAAAAATATTAGAAGAGACTAAGACAAAGTTGGAAAATGCCGAGATGGAGGCAAAATTAAAACATGAAGTTATCGACGTTACGCTTCCTGCAAAGAAAAATAACGTGGGACATCGTCATCCAAACACCATTGCTTTAGAAGAGGTAGAGCGCATCTTTACCGGAATGGGTTATGAAGTAGTGGAAGGACCTGAGGTAGAATATGATTATTACAATTTCGAGGCGCTAAATATTCCGGCAAACCATCCGGCAAAGGACGAGCAGGATACATTCTATATTAATGACAAAATTGTGCTTCGTACCCAGACTTCTCCCGTACAGGTTCGTGAAATGGAAAAAGGAAAACTTCCTATCCGTATGATTGCACCGGGACGTGTGTTCCGTGCGGATGAGGTGGATGCAACCCATTCTCCGTCTTTCCATCAGATTGAGGGACTTGTTATCGATAAGAATATTACCTTTGCTGATTTAAAAGGAACTTTAGCAGAGTTCGCAAAACAACTCTTTGGAGCAGATACAAAAGTAAAATTCAGACCACATCACTTCCCGTTCACGGAGCCGTCTGCAGAAATGGACGTTACCTGTTTTAAATGCGGTGGAAAAGGCTGTCGTTTCTGTAAAGGAGAGGGTTGGATTGAAATTTTAGGCTGTGGTATGGTTCATCCAAGAGTGTTGCGTATGAGTGGCATAGACCCGGAAGAATACTCAGGTTTTGCATTTGGTATCGGTTTAGAGCGTATCGCATTGCTTAAATATGAAATCGATGATATGCGTCTGCTCTACGAAAACGACCAGAGATTTTTGAACCAATTTTAGCGTTAGCAACGAGAAGGGCAGCTGTGTCACATCACATATCGCTCGCAAGCTCGCTTGCAAGAGCGATATGTGATGTGACACAGGTTGTCCGGCGACTGCCGGACAACGACAGGAACGAAGTTCCTGGAGGCTGCCTAAAGAAGGAAGTAAACAGGAACGAAGTTCCTGGAGGCTGCCCCCAAAGGAAGTAAACAGGAACGAAGTTCCTGGAGACTGCCTAAAGAAGGAAGTAAACAGGAACGAAGTTCCTGGAGACTGCCTAAAGAAGGAAGTAAACAGGAAGGAAGTTCCTGGAGACTGCCCCAAAAGGAAGTAAACAGGAAGGAAGTTTCTGGAGACTGCCGACAAAAATATATAGGAGAGAAAAGTATGAATACATCATTAAAATGGATAAAAGATTTAGTGCCTGGACTTAGCTGTACCCCCCAGGAATATATGGATGCCATGACC
>JAQXGQ010000059.1 GCA_029006795.1 Clostridiales bacterium
ACGCCACCGCGTTCATCTGTACTATATTTTTCTATAAAATGAGGCAGCATGGTATCCTCTGCTGCCTTTAATTCTTCTCTGATTTCTCCAATTTTTTTCTCTTCCATAACACTAACTTATGCCTTTCTGTATCTTATCCAACATATCTGCTGCTTTTAAGTGCCCTGCCTGTCATCTAACATTCCCATTTTATCAAAAGGATAGATTCTTATAAGTGCTTTGCCAATCAGCTCTTCCCGGTGGAGCAGACCGACTCTTTCATCTCTGCTATCCATGCTGTTATTCCGGTTATCTCCCAACACAAAGTATTCATCCTCTCCCAGAATAATCTCATGCCCTGCACACCCCGGATTATCTATGACTTCCTTGCCATAGGATTCTGACAGTCTTTCTCCGTTGATAAAAATACTGCCTTCTTCGTCAATCCGCACCGTCTCCCCCGGCATTCCGATAATCCTTTTAATATAATAGGTTCCATCCTCATAAGGAAATACAATGATATCAAAACGCTCCGGTTCATTGAAACGATAGGAAATTTTATCCACAATCAGATTATCTCCATCATACAAGGTAGGTTCCATAGAAGAACCGCTCACCACAGTCCGCTGTCCCACAAAATGAATGATAAGAAACGTTACTCCCAAAACTGCTACAAAATAGAGAAGGAATTCAAACAATGCCTTTTTTTCATCTGCTCTATTCATATTTCTACACTTCTCCATTTGGCAATTCAATGGTGATTCTGCCTAATTTTCCACTGCGGAATTCCTCTATCAAAAGTGCTGCTGCCTTGCTGTAATCCAATTCATTTCCTTTTGTGACACATTTTCTGTTTTCTGCAATCTGTTTTAGTATTTCCACCGGCTCTTCCATTTCTTCTACCTGATAGCGCTCCTGCAAAACTCCCGGATACTGTGTTTTTAATATTTTAATCAAGTCTAAAGACAATTCATCAATGTTTAAAATTTCATCTTTAATTGCCCCGATTAACGCCAGACGCAATCCTACCATCTGGTCTTCGAATTTCGGCCACAAAATTCCAGGGGTATCTAACAGTTCCACGTTTTTGTTCAATCTAATCCACTGTTTTCCCTTTGTCACTCCCGGTTTGTTTCCTGTCTTTGCGCAGGCTTTTCCTGCATAGGAGTTGATAAAGGTAGATTTTCCCACGTTTGGGATTCCTACTACCATCGCTCTTACCGGACGATTTACAATCCCACGCTTCCTGTCCCTCTCTATCTTTTCCTTACATGCCTCCATCACTACCGTTGTGACACTTTTCATTCCCGCTTTGCTTCTAGAATCTAAGCATACCACAAAATAACCCTTTTCTCGAAAAAAATCCGACCATTCCTGATTTCTCTTTTCATCGGAAAGATCTGATTTATTCATCAAAATCAGGCGCGATTTATTCTTTCCTAATTCATCAATGTCTGGATTACGGCTGCTCAACGGGATTCTCGCATCCACCAATTCTATCACTAAATCAATTAACTTTATATCTTCCTGCATCTGACGTTTTGCTTTCGTCATATGACCAGGATACCACTGAAACTGCATATTTTCCTCATTTCCGCGGATTTTCCGCTTTTTATCTTATATCCAATCTGCCTAAATAAATCCAAAATCACTGAACGGTGCTACCCGAAACCACGCTTTTCCGATAATATATTCTTTTTTTATATTTCCAATGTTGGCATAACGGCTGTCCTCACTGTTATTCCTGTTATCTCCTAACACAAAATATTCATCCGCTCCTAACGTGATTTCTTCGGAAGCAAGCCCGGCATCCTCAATAGAAGAAACCTCTACTTCTTCCTCAAAAGCCTCCCCATTCACATAAACGACACCATTTTGTATCTGTACGGTGTCTCCCGGCACTGCTATGACACGTTTCACATAATAGTGGGACTTTTCATTGCCATTCGGGAGAAATACAATAATATCATTGTAATCCGGGTCTGTCACCTTGTATATAAACCGATTGACTAGGATTTCATCCCCTCCGTTTAAGGTACTTGCCATTGACTGCCCCACTACGCTAGTTCGCAGCCCCACAAAATAGACAAACGTAAATGCCAATAATACCGCCAATAATATTTCAATTGCCCAGGTAAATACCTCTTTTACAACGGCAACATTTATTTTTCTCTTCTGTTTTCCAAAGTTTAATCCACTTTTTCTACGTCTGCTCACGATACTCTTCCTTTCCGTATGCAGATTATAATTCACGCCTTATACTTTATCATAAAGCAGGATTCTTCGCAACAAAAAGACAGCCACGGCAAAATGTCATGGCTGTCTTTTTGCGCAATTCCTTATAATTTAAACCGATTTGTCTGCATCGTCAGATTAGTACTTAAATCAGACAATTCCTCTGTTTCCTTCTTACAATCATCAATCGTGCCGGAAAGTGCGTGCATGGTAGCACTCGTCTGCTCTGTGGACGCCGCATTTTCCTCGGAAATAGCAGCCAACTGTTCCACCACTCCATTAATGGCATTTTTCTGGTTTTCTAACCGCTCCGTCTGTTTATAAATATCCTTAGATGCAACGGATACGGAATCCACTTCTGCTTTTAGACCATCAAATGCGTCTCTCGTATCTTTTAATTTCTCCTTCTGAACCTGTGCATCCTGGTTCACTTCGTTCATCTTTTTTACGCTCTCGTTAGAGTTGTCAAGCAGCTCCTTGACAATCGCTTCAATCTGACTGGCGCTGTCTGCTGATTCTTCAGAAAGGGAACGTATCTCCTCTGCAACAACAGCAAACCCTCTTCCTGCTTCTCCTGCACGAGCAGCCTCAATGCTGGCATTTAAAGACAACAGGTTTGTCTGCTGTGCAATACTCTGAATCATCTGTACCGCCTCCCCGATTTTTCCTGCGGAGGAATTTGTGGCATCTGTCTGTTTCGATACAACTTCAATATTCCCCAAAGTCTTATCGTTGATAGCCACCAAATCGTTTAAGATATTCTTTGCATGATTTGCCAGTTCATTCATTTTTTCTACTGCCTGTTCAAGACTGTGGACGCTCTTTGCATTCTGATCAATGACATCTGCCATTTCAGAAACCTGTTGGCTTGCCGAAGTAGTCTCCTGTGCCTGAGAGGTGCTTCCTAATGCAATCTCCTCCACTGCAGAATTGATATTACCTACATTATCTGCAAGATTCGCAAATCTGTTATTAAACTGTGCATTACTGTCATTTAACTTTTCAGCCTGATTTGCTATGGCAGACACAATCCCCTTTAATTCAATATGCAGCTGGTTCACTGCCTGATTCATAATTTCCACTTCATCTTTGCTCTTACTAGAAGTCTCCTCCACTTCTCCGCTCAAATCCCCGTCTGCTAACACTTTGATTCGTGTAGCGGCATTCTGGATACGTTTTGCAATAGAATTCGAGATGGCCATTGTAATAACCAGACAAATCACATAGGCTGCCAAAGCAATTCCGCAAAGAACTAAAATAATAGTTCTCAAAAACTTCTGTACATCCATTCTCGGCTTGCCTGCAAATAACATTCCATCATCAGTAGGAATATAATATCCATAATACGCTTCTCCATTTACCGAAACATTGGTTTCGTATATGGTTTTCTTATTGTTCAAAACCTGATCAATTACTTTGTCTGCCGCTTTCGTACCGACTGCACCTGCAATCGAACTTTCCGTCCTCGTATCTCCCGTAAACACAGTAATATCAATATCCATCCCCTGATTTCTCAGATAATTCACGTCACCGCAATATCCTGCCACCGCAATCTTTAAGCTTTCTTCAATTCTAACATCTAGCTCGTCTGACATTATTATAATGCTCACCACTAGTAATATCATTCCCAACATAAACAAAGACAGCATCTGCATCACCAGTAATTTTGCTTTAATTTTCATTTGTATCCTGCTCCTTTACTCTTATCCCCTTTTTTTTTAGATTTTAATCTCATCAATATTTTTGTTTTTCTACATTATATCACAGCTGGTACTAATTTCATATGTTTTTTACAAAAAAAATGCCGCAAACTTGCGGCATTTTCCGAGAATTATTTTACTAATTCTTTTACTTTTGCTTTCTTACCAACGCGGTCTCTTAAGTAGAATAATTTAGCACGTCTAACTTTACCCTGACGAACTACCTCTACTTTCTCTACGTTTGGAGAATGTAATGGCCAGGTTTTCTCTACACCAACACCGTTAGATAATTTACGAACGGTAAAGGTCTCACGGTTGCTTCCGCCCTGTCTTTTAATAACAGTTCCCTCAAAAACCTGAATTCTTTCACGGTTACCCTCTTTGATTTTACCGTAAACTTTTACAGTATCACCAACACGGAACTCCGGAACTTCTGCTTTTAACTGCTCAGCTTCAATGTTCTTAATAATTTCACTTGCGTTCATTTTGTGACCTCCTATTATTTGGATGTTCTTAATACGCCTATTCGTAACAGAGGACCATCTATTTACTCACAACTACCATATGATACCACAGTAAAATCATAATGTAAAGGAAAATTTATAACTTTTTTCCCATCCAGTAAATCATCGTCTTAGAAAAACATAATCCAAGGGTTTCTTGAAGTCTTGTTGAAACCTCATTGCCATCTGCCACCTGCCCGTACGGTATCATCCCGTGCTCCAACGACAGATTAATCATATAAGTCTCTAGTGCCTTTCCTATATGCCTGCCACGATACTGCGGCAATACTTCCAGCATACCGATACTGCCTTCTGTATGCATGCCTGCAAAACCTGCCAGTTCATTTTCTATAAAAGCACCGAACATCCATCCTTTTTCAATGCGCTCCTTCATATAGTCCGTGTCATCCACCGTATGATAGTTTGCCGTAACGATATCCAGATATTCCAGATTAAGTGGGCAGATTTTTACAACTCCATCCTGCTTTTTACCATCCAGACGATAAAGCCCTGTAATCGGCAGTTTCTCTTTTTTCGTATATACCGCCTGATAGCAAGACATCAACTCTTTTGCATCCAGCATTTTTGCTGCTATCTCACGCATAAAATCCTGATGCAACACAAAACTCTCTACTTCTCCATTTACTTTTGCATCCTCACACAATGCCTGTAATGCACTTCTGCCTTCTTCCGACGTCTGTGCTGTATGGAAGTAAATCCCGCTTGCTTTATCCTGCAGACAGATACTTGTACCTTTTGCATACACTAATCTCGCCTGCCCCCTGTTAATCAGCTCTATCATATCCATATGAAGCAGTTTTTGCTTTTTTAAATGTTCCAAACATTCCTGAAGTTCCATGTACCGCAGATACATATCCAGACGACGCTCTTTCGTTCTGCGAACAGCTTCCTCCCTGCGCCAGCCATCAATCTTTTTCTGATTTCCGGATAATAATACTTCCGGCACGCACTTGCCATGCCATTCCTCGGGACGACTATACTGCGGATATTCTAACAAATCACCCTCAAAAGATTCTGTCACACCAGATATTTCATTATTCAAAACTCCCGGCACCATGCGGGAAATCGCATCCACCATTACCATTGCCGGAAGCTCTCCTCCCGTCAACACATAATCACCGATGGAAACATAATCTGTCACTATCTCTTCAAGCACTCTCTCGTCAATTCCTTCATAATGTCCGCAAAGAAAAATCAAATCCTTTTCTTTTGCAAATTCTTTTGCCATTGGCTGTGTAAAAGTCGTTCCCTGAGGTGTTAAATAAATTGTTCTCGGACGATAGCCAACTCTGTCTACAATTGATTTCCAGGTATCATACACAGGCTGTGCCTGCATCAGCATTCCGGCACCACCGCCGTAGGGATAATCATCCACTTTTTTATGTTTATCTAAGGTATAATCCCGGATGTTGACCGCTTCAATAGACAGTAATTCCTTTTCTGCCGCCCTGCCGATAATACTGGTATTAAGCCCCTGCATTACCATTTCCGGAAATAATGTCATAATGTGAAATCTCATTCCTACCTATATCCTCCTGCTTTCTGTGGTCTATCCGTTATACATCATCTGAAAATCATCCGGGCAAGTGGTAAATACTAATTTTGATTCGCCTCCCTAAGCCCCGGAAGCAGGTGAATTTCCATCGTGCCACCCTCAACATCCACATTTTTTATACATTCCCTGATTGCCGGAACCAATAACTCATCAGCGCCATCCTTGCTGATAACGTAAACATCATTTGCCCCAGTCTGCAGCACATCACTAATTTGTCCTAAGTCCTCTCCTTCATCGGAAGACACCTTCAATCCGATTAAGTCTGCGATAAAATACTCATTTTTTTTCAACTTCACTGCATTTTCTCGGGTAACGTAAAGGCTCTTTTTGCGATATTTTTCCACATCATTGATGTCATCTATTCCTTTGAATTTCAAAATCACAAGATTTTTGAAAAATTTAACTCCGGCAATCTCAAGTTCTATTTTATCTTTTCCGGTATCTAATATCACCTGTTTTAATTTTTTAAACCGTGCCGGGTCATCTGTGGTGGGAAATACTTTTACTTCGCCACGCACACCATGTGTGGTAGTTATAACACCTACCTGCAATAACTCTTCCATAATTCTCCTTTTTTCAAAAGACTACTACCCTATCCAGATTACAATATTTTCAATTATGCCCGTCTTTTGGTTTGTAAAATTAATCTGTATTGATCCGCCTCCCTTTTTCAACGTAATCTGAGGTGAATTTGTAGTATATCTATGTGATTTTCCCTTGTTATCATAATAGGTAAAAGATGTAATCTTCCATCCTGATTTTGCTTTCACACTAAATTTCACCGTTTGATTCTTCTTCAAGGTATAGTTATACATCGTACTTTTGTCAAATTTACTTTTAATCTCTTTTCCACCAAATTTATAACTGCTAACAGGATTTACATATTTGTATACAGTAAGTTTTGAAGTAAAATTTTTCTTCTTAGAACCATATTTTACCGTAAATTTAATTGTCGCATTTCCCACCTTTTTAGGAGTAATATGTATTCCAGTAGAATCTGCCTTTACTGTCGCTATCTTTTTGTTAGAGATAGACAGGTTTGTTACTTTACCGTTAGAAGGCATATTCCCAATAAAATAAAGCCATGAGTGATTCATTCCACTACCCGTATGGATTTTTATCTTAGTTGGAAACGTAAGTTCATTTGTGTTCGCATATTTCATGTTCTTTTCCACTAGAAATTCGCTATCTGTAACAGAAGCACTCTCACTTTCCATTACAACTGTCTGGTTTTTCTCAGAAATCTCTGCTGCTGATACAGCTGCTGGCATCTGAATTGCTAATGTAGCAACTAAAAATAATGCAAGCCATTTTGTTTTCATATTTCTCATAACATTTGTTCTCCTTGAGTATATTTTTCTTTTATTTTATTATATGAATTCATTTTTGTAAAGAACAAGCCTCTACATAAGAACAAAGTGGGTAAGCCCACTAAGGCTCCCCTTCCCCTCATTCTGAGGGGCTTGTTCACTTTACGTGCCGGTTGTGGTATGCGTAGCATATCTTTCCCTTCCACAACCGTGCGCATCTCTGTAGCGCATTTTGATTTCTAGGAAGGAATTTCCTAGAAATCAAAAACACCGGATATATCATAAATATGACATATCCGGTGTTTCTATAAGAAGAACTTACTGCATGATTTCCACAATCACTTTCTTTTCTTCCTTTGAGGCAGCAGCCTTCACAACAGCACGGATTGCTTTCGCAATGCGGCCCTGTTTGCCGATTACCTTGCCCATGTCGGACTGCGCTACACGTAATTCCAAAACAATGGCTTTCTCATTCTCGGTTTCAGTTACAACAACTTCCTCCGGGCAATCGACTAGTGATTTGGCAATTACTTCTACTAATTCTTTCATAGGTCCACCTCACTAATCCTATTTCTCGATACCAGCATTCTTGAAAATTCTAGCTACTGTATCTGTTGGCTGAGCTCCGTTAGCTAACCATTTCTTAGCTAACTCTTCATTTACATGATACTCGCTTGGATCTTTTGTCGGATCATAAGTTCCAATCTCTTCGATGAATTTACCATCTCTTGGGGATCTGGAATCAGAAACTACGATTCTATAGAAAGGAGCTTTTTTCTGTCCCATTCTTCTTAATCTGATCTTTACTGCCATTACTTTTCACCTCCTTAAATCACTTACTAATCATTTATCAAAAAGGAAAGCCTTTAAACAATCCTCTTTTGCCTTTTTTCATCATACCGGGCATCTGTTTCATCATCTTTTTCGCCTGTTCAAATTGCTTCACCAGGCGATTGACCTCTGCAATATCCACACCGGCTCCCTGTGCTATTCTACGCTTTCTACTGGGATTTAACAAAGCCGGATTTTGTCTTTCCTCTAAAGTCATGGAATAAATAATTGCTTCGGTGCGCGCCATATTCTTCTCAGCCGCTGCTTCATCAATCTCCGGCATTTTCCCACCTCCAAGTCCCGGCATCATGCCAAGAATGCTTGAAAGCCCTCCCATTTTCTTCATCTGACTCATGGACTCTAAATACATCTCAAAGTCAAACTCATTCTTGCGCATCTTATCTTCGAGTTTTTTGGCTTTTTCCTCGTCAAACTCTTCCTGTGCTTTTTCAATGAGAGTCAGCACATCTCCCATGCCAAGAATGCGGGATGCCATACGATCCGGATAAAACTGTTCTAAGTCAGACAGCTTCTCACCCATACCAGCATACAAAATCGGTTTTCCGGTAACTGCACGAATGGACAATGCCGCACCACCTCTGGTATCACCATCTAGCTTGGTCAAAATCACACCATCAATACCGATTTTTTCATCAAAAGTTCCAGCTACATTGACTGCGTCCTGACCAGTCATAGAGTCTACCACCAATAATGTCTGAGACACCGGAACATTTTCTTTTATGGAAATCAATTCTGCCATCATATCTTCGTCAACATGAAGACGCCCTGCAGTATCGATAATCAACACATTAACATCATGCTTGTTCGCATGTTCTACAGCCGCTTTTGCAATGTTCACTGGGCTGTTCTTATCTCCCATGGAGAATACCTCTACCCCTTGCTTTTCACCGTTAATCTGCAACTGTTCAATCGCCGCAGGACGGTACACATCACAGGCTGCTAAGAGAACTTTTTTACCCTTTGCTTTCAGTTTTCCGGCAATCTTTGCAGTAGTGGTAGTTTTACCTGCACCCTGAAGCCCGACCATCATAATAATAGTCAGTTCCTTCCCCGGTCTAAGCGCAATCTCCGTAGTTTCAGAACCCATCAGCTTAATCATCTCTTCATTTACGATTTTGATGACCATCTGTCCCGGATTTAATCCGTTCATAACATCCTGACCTACCGCACGCTCCTGTACATCCTTGACAAATTGTTTGACTACTTTAAAGTTTACATCTGCCTCTAAAAGAGCCATCTTAACTTCCTTAAGGGCTACTTTCACGTCATCCTCTGTCAAACGACCTTTGCTTCGAAGGTTCTTAAATACGTTTTGAAGTTTTTCAGATAAACTGTCAAATGCCATCCTATAACTCCTCTAATATCTGATTGGAAATCTGCTCGATTTCGGTAAAAACATTCTCGTCATGATCGGTATGGAAGCGCTCTGCCAACCGGTGTATCTGCTCTACCTTCTGCTTTGCAGACTGAAACTTTGCAATAAGATGAAGTTTTTCCTCATAGCCTTCAAGTGTCTTAGTACAGCGCTTTACCATATCGTGTACTCCCTGACGACTGATGCCTTCCTCGTCTGCAATCTCTCCCAGTGACAAATCGTTAAAAACGAAATCTTCGTATATCTTTCTCTGATGTTCGTTCAGCAGTTCCCCATAAAAATCATAGAGATATGCCTGCTCTATTTTCTCTTCCATTTCAATCACCGTAGGATAGATTATCATAAAAAAAATAAGGTGTCAAGTATTTTTTCTTGACACCTTATCCAAATTTTCTATCAAAACATCTCTCTACTATTTCTATACATTATTGGAAAACAAAGTTGTCAACCGCCACTGCACTGTCATAGATACTGTCTCCCTCATCCCATACTTTGACAGAAATTGTTAAATCTGAGCCACTATCAAAGGAACTGATATCTATTTTCGTATTCTTCCAACCAGTATGATATGTAGTCTCATCGCCACCATAAAAATAATTACCGCCAAGATAAGTCCACTCAGAACCATTGACACTTTCCATTACCAAAGTCTTAGTAACATAATTCCCTTGTTCATAGCCGGACAACGTTATCACTAGCTGATCATTATACATAGTCTGATAAAATTCCATAAGTTCTTCAGAAATAAAATCATAGTCAAAACTTAATGTATGATATGCTTTATTACTAACAACCTTTGTTATCTGGCTATCTGATTCTGACACGGAACCCAACCCGGTTCCCACTATTGCCATTCGTTCTCCTTCTGTGGGCCACACATCACTTAATCTTGTAACGCCTCTAACATCTCCCACGCAATGCCAACCAGACAGTTCTTCTTCAAATCCAAGGTTTTCTTCTTCGCTACTTCGCAACACAAAATCTGCATCACCATACAAGTGCATTACAGCTCCAGTATTCGGATCTTTCACCCCATTGGTCGCCTTTGCAGTTTCTAGTGCTTTACTCAGAGTGTTAGTCGTATTCTGATTTTCCGAATCCTCCGCACATAGTGTAGTGGCAATTGTTGCAAGCATTCCATTATCATATGATGTGCTGACAGTATTATCATATCCAACAACACAATCTGCACCAGAAGCAATCAGACTGTCAGCGATTGATGAATTATAACCTCCATAACAAGTTCCTAAATACACAAATGTATTTGCAAACGTATTGCTTGCATAGTATTTATCAAAGAAATCTGCATTAACCGCTAAACGATTGCCGTTACATATCACAATACGACCAGACCAGTAATCACCAGAAAAATATGTACTGAAATCTCCGACTTCTCCAGTTAATATATAAGGCTGATTTTTGTATAATGTACCATGGGAATCAATCATTACGATACCATATTCTCCTAATGATTTAAATACTTCAAATCCTGCTTCTTCGTCATCAAAAACCTCTATCGTACCTGATATTTCATCTTTTAAAACATTTCCCCAATCTGAATAATCATTATATGTAAACTGTGTACCATGATAAGGACGAATAACTGCAATATCCTTATCTGATAATTTTGCTGCCTTAATATCAGATGTACTTATCTCCTGTTCAATTGCCGCCATATTAGAAGAAATTATTTCCGGACTACGCTCTTGCGTACCCCTTTCTTCACTGCCGCTTCCCTTAACATCTGTAGCATCTGCCAATTCATAGATACAATTAATTCCAGATTCTAACGTATAGCAGACAGTTCCCTCTTCATCACTGGTTTGAATACTTCCGTTTACTACACCATCCTGCTGTTTCAATTCTTCCTCTAATGCTGATAATTTCTGTTCATCACTTTCTAAATTATTGTCATTTTCAATTTCTTCAAGTGCAGTATTTATGTTAGCCGCTACCTCGAAACTTTCTTCCTCAATCTGTTTATAGAAGCAAATCTCTGTAAGATCAGTTTTTTGTGTTTCATACTTTACCCTATAGCCTTTTACACCAACCTCATCTGCATATATATTAGTTTTTCCTGAGAAAATACCATCCCCCGAAATATCATCAGCACCATTACCATCATCATACAGCTTAAGTAACTGATTATCTGTCTCATCAAATACGGTTAATACTACATCATCCGTGGACATATTAGTATCTACCGTTGCCATAAACTTAACATTCTTGCTATATCCACACTCAATATCATATGTATCTAATGCTAGTTTTACAAGTTTCAGATATGATTCTTCTACCTTAATCCCTACAGCTGCACTAACACCACTTCCATCCTGTGCCGTAACAATAACGGAAGCCTTTCCGAGACCTTTTGCTGTAACTAATCCATTCTGGTCTACCTCCAAAATGTCCTCATTCGAACTGCTGTAATTCAGTTCCTTATTTGTAGCATTTTCAGGTAAAACTTCTGGATAAATCTGTAACGTTTCCCCTTGAAGAAGTACTTTTCCCTCTGAGACACCCCCAAGTTTAATATCAGTTACCAACTGTTTCACGGTAATTTGTGCACTGGTAGTTGCATTTCCTCCATCCATTGCCACCGCTGTAATATTACATGTTCCAGGTGCCACCGCTGTAACCATACCATTGGCATCTACTGTTGCAATATTTTCGTCGCTACTACTAAAACTAATTCTTTTATCTGTGGCGTTTTCAGGCAGAATACTAGTCTTAATCTGCAATTTTTCATCAACACCCAATACCGTTCCACTACTCAGATTATCCATGATAATTGACGCTACTGTTACCGGTGCCGTTTCATTTTCTTTTACTTTTACTGTAACAACCACTTTTTTTCCACTTCCGTCAGTTGCTTTTACTGTAATTTTCGCAGTACCTGCGCCCTTTGCAGTTATTACACCTTTGCTGCTTACAACTGCCACTTTCTTATTGTTACTTGTATAAGTAACCTTTTTATTACTCGCTTTTTTGGGGGCAACTGTAACATTCAGTTGTTGTTGTTTACCTTGTTCTAATGTCACTTGTTTAGGCGTGACTGTAAGCTTACTAACCGGCGTCCCAACAATCACCTTGCACTTTGCACTTTTCTTAGTCCCTTTTAATGTAGCTGTGATAGTTGCTTTTCCAGTCTTTAATCCTTTGACAACGCCCTTTGATGATACATTCGCGACTGAACGATTACTTGATTTCCAGGTAAATTTACTGGCTGCTGTCTTTTTTCCATCCACGCTTGCCTTTAAAGTCACCTGTTTTCCTTTTTTCAACGTATATGTCTCATAATTGATAGTTACTTTTTTCTGTGCTGCTTCCACTGAAAACGCAGGTATAACCAGCGAAAATGTCAGTAACACTGTTAATAAACAACACAAAAATTTTTTCGTCATTCTGTTTTTCTTCATAGCTACTCTCCTTTATATTTTTAATAACCATGATTTTATTGTACAGAATTATCTTTTGTATGTCTAGAAGTTATGAACAATTTAAGTATTTTCCCATATAAATAATTTGTTGTGTTTCTGTATCCAAAATCACAAACGCAAAAGGTCTATTCAGACACACTTTCTTCTTTTCCTTTAATTCTTCTCCTTTTTCCATTATTACTGCAGATGTGGAAGAGACCGTCGTTTTATTCTCATCTAATGTCAATTCACATGCCTGTAAAATTTTTGTTACTGCAACATCATCTTCTGTCATCCTTGAAAAATCAGCTGCTTCTTCAAAAACATCTGACATTCCATACCTTTTCAATACATCTATCATTTCCATTTTCACTTTCATATTTATTCTAGGCATTTGTGCTTCAACATTATAATCAAATGATGCGGATTTCATGAATGAATCCAAATCCAATTCTGCGAGTTCAAAATCTCCTTCTTTTTTAGGCAGAATACCAATAAATTCATAATTATCCTTGTATTTCTTTGAAAAACCAACTGCATTTTGGTTTTCATAATACCGACTGCATTCTAGTGCCCTTAAGACATCTATTTCCTTTTTCTCACCTATGGCATTTACAAATTCTCCAGATACTACTTCCCATGGTTTTTCCCATTCACCGTTAAAATACACTACGTTCAAAAAAATTCCCGATGTCTCTGCATTAATCTTATCTATATCACAAGAAATTTGCCCTTTTGTTCTTTGTACACACCACTCATTAATTTTTTGTGCAGTCTCACCATCTGTAAAATCAACACTATATACATCTGCCCTAAAATTAGTTTCTAGCTTATTTTGGTATTCAGTCTTATAATTCATCTCTGTACTACTCCAAAATGAATTATACAAATTAAATCCGTAAGATTTCGATGTATTCAGATGTTGTTCTATACTATTCATGTATTGTAAAGCATCCATCGAATAATCGTCACTTTTTAAAAATTTTTTTAAGCTTTCAAGTGTTTTCCCATCTGCCCCTTCTGCCACCATCCCAAGTGTCATATCCAACGATACTGGGCTAAATAACAGATTTTTCTCCTCTTCCATCATGTCTAATAGCCGTGCCGCACGCTGTAATTCCGATGTCTTCCATTGTGCCTCTTCATTCCCTTCATTCATTAACACATTATTTTTCCACAGGAAAATGCCTACTATAATTCCTATTACAATTCCTATTATAATTCCTACTTTTCTTTTTTTTACTCCCATTTATTCCTCCCATTTATACTATTCATCGGCTTACAATTCACATGTGAATGGCTGTAGTATAGCACATACATAGTTTTCAGTCACTCAACAATTTGCACATAGTGTCTTTATAAAAAACATAGAAAAATCCCCGGAATCCGCACAAACTCCGGGGAAAAAATAGCTAGTAGCAAATTCACCAAAATTGTTGTAAAACAATACATATCTTATAATCCACATAATATTTACAACAAAATGGCTAACTGCACTATCACACAGACCGCACTTGCAATCGAGCAGGCACCATACACCATTTCTTTTTCTTTAGTATTTGCAAAAAATCCTGCGGTAGAAAAAAGAAACACCACAATACAGACTGCAAGAGGTAATAAATAGATATATTTCATTTTCCTTCACTTCTTATAATAAAGTTCTCACAAGTTTCGGTTTATAACCCTTTTTCTCTAAAGCCTTCATAATCTGTTTCTTGTGATCCGTACCAAAACTCTCTAACGTAATACGCAATTCCACTTCCGCATTACGGTTGGTGGTAACAAACTGGTTATGCTCTAATTTAATGACATTTCCCTGTTCTGCTGCAATAATAGAAGAAACCTTCGACAACTCTCCCGGCTTATCCGGCAGCAATACGGAAACAGTGAAAATTCTGTCTCTGAAAATCAATCCCTGCTGAACCACAGAAGACATGGTAATCACATCCATATTTCCACCACTTAAGATGGAAACTACCCGTTTGTCCTTTACATCTAAATGTTTCAGCGCTGCCACAGTTAGAAGTCCTGAGTTTTCCACTACCATCTTATGATTCTCTACCATATCAAGGAAGGCTACCACTAACTCATCATCCTCAACCGTGATAATATCATCTAAGTTTTTCTGAATATAAGGGAATATTTTACTTCCGGGCGTTTTTACCGCAGTACCGTCTGCAATCGTATTCACTGCCGGCAGTGTCGTTACCTTTCCCGCCGCAAAAGATGCCTGCATACAGTTTGCCCCTGCCGGCTCCACACCGATAACCTTGATTTTCGGATTCAGTAATTTTGCAAGGGTAGAAACGCCTGTGGCAAGCCCGCCGCCACCGATTGGCACTAAAATATACTCTACTAACGGAAGTTCTTTAAAGATTTCCATTGCAAT